>NZ_DASWYK010000015.1:0-30168 GCF_036405015.1 Flavobacterium sp.
GAAAGTTATGATAAGATATTTGTGCTTTCGTTAGTCATTCTAACTTTAATCAATTGTGGTGCTTTACTAGAACAACGCAAATGGATTTATTATCTAGAATATGCTCGTTTGGCTATGATCTCAACTTATTTTTTATACGAAGAAGATTTGCTGGTATTTTTCTTTGTTCCGATTGCGATTATGATTTTTGTGGAACAATTATTTTCGTTGAGCAAGATTTATCAGAATACGATTTTACAGTTGGAAGTTGCTGATTAAAAGATAGCCACGAATTCACGAATTTTCTTTTTCCAATCATTCGTGCAATTATTGCGTAAAAATTTCACTTATTATTTTAAATAAAAATTCGTGAATTCGTGGCGAAAAAAAATTAAATCGTCTTGATTTCCATAATCTTCTGCTCGAAAGTATCTTTAAAATCAGATTTACTTTTGATTCTGGTTTTGTACGTATAGATTGTAGCTACAGAAAGTTCCAGAAATTCTGCCATTTGATTACTGTCCTGAATTCCCAATCGATACAAGGCGAAAATACGTAATTCAGTATTCAAAAGTTCCCCTTTTTTGACAACGCATTTATGATCATTTGGAAATAGCTTATTGAAATCAGTTACAAAAGTTGGAAACAATTTCAGGAAAATTTCATCAAATTGGTGGAATAGATTTTCTCGTTCTTCCTTTACATTATAACGTTTTAAACTCGCAATGACTTCATCTGTTTTTTTAGTGATGATTTTATGTAACGTACTTTTCTGAATATGATCTATTTTATTAATAAAAGCCGAAGTTGCTTTGATGAAATACGTAATATACTCTTCTTTAATGGCATTTGCTTCGCTTAAACTCACATTCATTTCCTGCAACTTCAGATACGAATCGGCCATTATTTTTCGGGCTTTATTTTTTTCTTTTAATTGTTTGAAGATAATGCCGAGAAAAACAAAAATGATAACGGTTAAAATGGTCAGTAGAATAATGATTTTTTCTAATTTATCATTTTTGTCTTTTACATTATTCAATTGAGCTTTTTCGATAATAGGCAGAATGGATGAAATCTCAATTTTACGATGTCTTGCATTATAAAAAGTAGCATCATCCATGGCAATGTTGATGTATTCGTTGGCTTTATCCAAATAACCCATTTTAAAAAGTTCATTGGCTAGATTTCGAAGCGCGACGGTTTCCTTTGTCGCATTTTTAACATCAGCTGTAGCGGCAAGTGCGAGATACTGAATTGCTTTTTTGGTATAACCTCTTTCTGAATAAATATAACCAAGGCTCGAAGTGGCAATTCCGTAGTAATCGGGAGGTAGTTTATAGTTGTTAATCCAATAACTAAAAGCAAATTCTGCTCCACGCCAATCTTGTTGTTTTAAGCGTTTTAAGCTTTCTGCAGCCCAATATTCGTTGGTATTTGTTCCAATCAATTCTAATGCTTTTTTCAAGAACTGATTTCCCTGCTGAACATAATGAACATTAAATCTCAGATCACGATTGTAATCGGCTAAATCGTAGTAAGCACGGGCTTTTATATTGTAATATTCAAATTTGTTTTTGATGTCCAGCTTAGAATCGTCAATCACATTGAGGGTGTCAATAGCTTCTTTAAAAAGTCCTGAAGAAAGCAGTACGAAACCTTCTTTTATTCGGCTTTTAGATAAGAATTTGGGATCTTTTAAAATTTTAGCTTTAATTTTTGACTGCTCCAGATAATAATAAGCAGAATCGTATTTGAAAGATTTATATTCGTCAAAAAGCGACATATAACAATTATACAATCCCTCATTATCTTGATTAAGTGTAAACTTGGCTATATTTTTCTTTAAAGCTTCAATTTTTCGATATTTCTGTTTTAGATAGACGTCTTTTTTTAAAAGTGCCTGATCTAATTCTTCTAAGTAAGGATTTGTCTCTTTTGCAGTTAGAGAAAAGCCTCCAATGAAGAAAAGTAGTATCAATATTCTTCGCATGTTTGGTTTTGGTTTAAAGGTAAAATTGGTTGATAGATATAGTAAGTGAATTCGTTTTTAAAATTATAAATAAGTTTTCAAATTAAAGGGAAACCTAATTTTCAAAATCTTGTAAATTGTTTATTAACATCGCTTTAGAAGGTGGTTTTTGAAATAAAAATAAGCTGTAAATGTTAAAAACGAATAAATTATTTGCAATTATACAATAAAAACAAATTAAATATATGTATAGTGAAAAAAATATACCAAATATTTTACATATTGTCATTTTTACCATTAAAAAACTACCTCTTTTAGTCTATACAACGTCTTGATTTTTTATTTCTAGAATAAAATGTAAGTTATTGATTTTTAATAAGTTATATGTTTAATTGTCTGAATTATATCTTGATTTTTTACAGATGTTTTTTTTCGGACTTATTTAACTTCTAGCTTCGCTCTATCCTTTTGAAGGGGGTAACAAACTAACAAAAACCAAAAATTTATGAAATGTAAAAGTATTTATTGGTTAGCTTTTGTAATGTGTTTTTTCGCGCTTAGTTGCGATAACATAGAAGACGGAAGCTACGTAGATCCGATTACCATTTATGAGAAAGTAAATGGCAATTGGCAATTGGCAAATCTGAAAATGGTCGATGAAGTTGCGAAGGCAAATAAGATCGAACCAAATGAAGAAACGCTGAACTCTTATTTCAACTACGAAGATTTTAAAATCAACTTTAGTGTAGATGAAAACAACAAGCCAACAAGTTATGAAGTAACTGGAAATGTCCCTCCATTATTCGCTCCAAAGGGATATTGGGCTCTTAGTTCAGATTTTCAACAAACTAATGATGTTGCAACAAAAATCTACTTGTACAGCGATGCACAAAAAACGCAAAAAACAGATGAACTTCGAATAGTTTCAGTTCCAGGAAAAAACAAAGAAATGCAGTTTCAGCTGACGCGCTCTTCAGCTGGAGTGGCTTTTGTGTCTTATGTATTTAAATTAAATGCTATTAATTAAAGTAATATGAAAAAGTTTATATATACAATTTTACTTGCCTTGTTGATGGCTCCTAATTTTATTCAGGCACAAGAAGCCGCTGGAGCTGTAGGCCCAATGTCATCATTTCCTGTAGTGTACAAGTATGATGAGAAAGTTACTTGGTATTTTGATATGTCGGCCTCTACATTTGCCGAAACAGAAGATCTTTATATGTGGATCTGGTCACCATCTGAACCAGATGCCGGAAACTTTGAAAACTCTTCTGATTTTGCTAAACTGAAATACGAAGGAAACAAAATCTGGAGTTTTACTTTAACTCCGACGGTTTATTTTTCTAAAACTCCTGCAGAAATTGCAGCAAGTGCTGGATTTTGGTTTCGTATAAAAAACAAAAATGGTTCAAAACAGAGTGATGTTGCGAATATGCCATATACTGATTTTTCATCCTTTTATACGGCAAATGAAGTCATCAGATCTTATCCTTCAAAACCTTTAATCGATAAACCAGTTAGTATTTTATTCAATTCTAATTTGAAAGATGGTTTTGCAGGTGTTGAAAGTGTTCATTTTCATAGTGGATTAAACAATTGGGCGGTTTTGCAAGAATATCAAGCTTGGCTTCCAGATGTTTCTGAAAAAACAAAATTGAAAGATCTTGGAAATGGTTTTTACAGAATGGATTTGATTCCACAGCAATATTACAATCCGCCGGCAGGTTTTGTGATGGAAAATATCACTTTCCTAATGGTTGCCAAAGACTGGACAACCAATTCTGGCGATCAAATTATTTATGCAGGTGAATTTGTACCACCGCCACCACCAAGTTTTAGTTTCTTTCCATCACAAATCAGTCAAAAAGATTTTCTTGGCATGTCTAGAAAAAATAATGAAGTGGGCGTAAACAAGTTAATTTATACGATTACGGCAGGTACAAAAACATTTTCTGGCGAGTTTTCTGGAGGAACTTCAGAAATTAAAGGTTTTGTCAACTTAGTTTCAGAACTAAACGGAATTTCAAATTTGAATGAAATTCATGTTTTGGTAAAAGATAACAAAGACAAAACGATTTCGGACACGATGATTCCGCTTAAAACTTTAGATAAATAATTCACTATTAAATTAAAACTAATGAATAGTAAAAATACAAAAAGCGTCCTGCATCAAATGTGGACTGCTAAAGGAGCGGTATTGATGATATTTATGCTTTTTCTTTCTGCTGGTACTTTCGCACAGACGAAAAAACAAATCTCTGGAACCGTTTATGACAATACTGGAACCGTTTTGCCAGGAGCTTCAATTATTGAAGTAGGAACAAAAAACGGAACTACAACAGATTTTGATGGAAAATTCAGCCTTCAGGTAGCCGTAGGAAGTACAATAGAAGTTTCTTTTATTGGAGCAACAACTCAGAAACTTCAAATTACAGGAAATACTTCTACTTATGAGGTTCGTCTGCAAAATGACGGTTATGCATTGGCAGAAGTTCAGGTAGTTTCTGTCGGGTATGGCAAAGTAAAAAAATCAGATTTAACAGGCGCAATTTCTACAGTTGGAGCAGATGATTTAGTTAAAGGAACCATTTCTTCTACAGAACAAGTTTTACAAGGAAAAGTAGCAGGTTTAAATATCATTCGTCCTTCTGGAGATCCTGCAGCAGGTTCTACAATTCGTTTGCGTGGAGGAACTTCATTAACAGCAAGTAACAGTCCGTTAATTGTTGTGGATGGAATTGCAGGAGTCGATATCAATGTGGTTCAGCCCGCAGATATTAAATCGGTTGACGTTTTGAAAGATGCTTCTGCAACTGCAATCTATGGTTCTAGAGGAGCAAACGGAGTAATTATGATTACCACTAAATCGGGAACAAAAGGTGTTTCTGTAGTTTACAACGGACAAACTAGCTTTGGTTTTGTTAATGATAACTTAGATCTTTTATCAGCAAATCAATGGAGAGGTTATGTTCGCCAGACCGGAAATGCAGACGCTGTAGATTATGGTGGAAATACGAATTGGCAGAAAGCAATTGAACAAACAGCAATTTCACAATCTCATACTTTAAGCATTAATTCTGGTAAAGCAGACAGTGGTTTTAGAACTTCGATCGGATATTTAAATAATGAAGGTGTTATCAAAAAATCTGGTTTAGAGAGAATCAGCGGGAATATTAGTGGTTATCAGTTTTTAGGTGACAATAAAGATGTAAAATTTGACATGGGATTATTTGCCAATATTGACAAATGGCATCCAATTGATTACAGAATTTTCGAAAGAGCTTATAACTTAAATCCAACAATTCCGGTTTACAATGCAGATGGATCTTTCTCTTCTGTAACAGGAAATATTTATCAAAATCCGGTTGAGATTTTAACCAATAGAACATTTGATAACGAAAGACATAGACTTTTAGGGTATTTCAAAACAGATGTAAAGTTCTTAAATGATTTTACAGCTACAGCTAATATTTCGTTAGAACATAATGCAGTAAAAGGAGGTACATACAAACCATCTTACGCGGTTATGGAAGGACAGACTGAAGGCGGTTTTGCTCAAAGAACTTATCAGGAATTTACCAATGCACAAGGCGAACTTTATGTGAATTACAGCAAAATTATCGACAAACACAATATCGGTGCTTTAGCGGGATATTCTTATTTAGAAAATATCTACCAAGGTTTTGGCGCACAAAGAGGTGGTTTTGTAACAGATGCTTTCAGTTACAATAATTTAGGAGCAGGTTACAATTATCGTTTGGGAGACGTGTATTCATACAAAGGAAAATCAAATTTAGTTTCATTTTATGCTCGTGCCAACTACAGTTATGATGGTAAATATTTATTGACAGCAACAGTAAGACGTGACGGTTCAAGTCGTTTTGGAGAAAATAATAAATGGGGAACTTTTCCATCTGCTTCTGCTGCCTGGAGGATTTCTAACGAAGAATTTATGGAATCTTCAAAAGGTTGGTTAGACAACTTAAAAGTAAGAGTGGGTTATGGAGTTACAGGAAATCAAGATGGAATTGGAGAATATAAATCGCTTTCTATTTTAGGAGTTGGAAAAGACAGTTATTACGACCCTGTTACTAAAACGTGGAGTTTGGCTTATTCACCAAAACAAAATCCAAATCCTGATTTGAAATGGGAATCTACAGAACAAATTAACATAGGTTTTGATTTTGGATTGTTCAACAGAATTACAGGATCTTTTGAGTATTATTCTAAAACAACAAAAGATTTATTGTACACGTACGAAGTGCCTCAGCCGCCATATTTAGTGGGAACTATGTTGGCTAATGTTGGAGAAATGTCGAATAAAGGAGTCGAGTTGACTTTAAATGCAGACATCGTTAAAGGTGATAAATTCAATTGGAATGCAAATTTAACGTTAGGACATAACGTTCAAAAAATTGAAAAACTTTCTAATCCAACCTACAAAACAGATGTTATCTACAGCGGATCGTTACACGGTTTGGCAGGGATGTCTGGACAATATTCTCAAATAATTGCTGAAGGATATCCTGTTGGAACTTTCTGGGGATTCAAAAATGCTGATTTAGATGCTGATGGAAAAATTCAATATTATAATGCTGCTAATGAAGTAGTGGCAGAAAGCGCTTTGGTTGATGCAGACAAGAGAGATTTAGGAAACATTCAGCCAGACTTGACTTTAGGTATCGGAATGAATTTTACTTATGGAAATTTTGATCTTGGCATTTCAGGTTACGGAATGTTTGGACAAAAAGCGTTAAACGCAACAAACATGATGCTGAATGATCCAAACAGATTACCAGCTTTTAATGTGCCAGATGATTTCTTAAACAGCGGTATTACTTCTGCTCCAAAGTATTCAGATTATTGGATTGAAGACGCTTCTTTCTTCAGATTGCAAACCTTGTCATTAGGTTACACTTTGCCTTTGAAATACAAAAAATCTAAAGTGAGATTTTATTTAATGGGAGAAAACCTTTTTGTATTGACAAGTTACAAAGGTGTAGATCCAGAGATTGGTTTAAATGCTCAGGACGGAATTAATCAAACTGGAGTTATGGATTTAACTGGACTGGCTGCGCCTGGAATTGACCGATACAATAATTATCCTCGACCAACTACGATTTCTGTTGGACTAAATTTTACGCTGAATAATTAAGCGAATTGATAACCCTAAAATATTAAAAATGAAAATCAAAATAACAGCAGCAATACTTTTAAGTATGCTTTTTACGGTATCATGTACTGATTTGAACGAACAGTTGTATGATCAGGTAGAAGATGGGGAGTTCGGAAATACAACTAAGGAAATCGATGCGCTGGTGGGTGGAGCTTATTCTTCACTAAGAGGATTCTCGGATGCTATTTCAAATAACTTTCCAACCTGCGAATATGTTTTCTTTTTGAATGAAGTTGTTTCAGACGAAGCGACAATTCCGACAAGAGGAACCAATTGGTACGACGGCGGACAATATCAGGATGCTCAAAAACATACTTGGAAAGCAGATAACAGAATGATTCTTTCGGCATGGCGTTACAATTACACCGGAATTGCAAAGATTAATGCGATCATTTATCAAATCAATAAATCATCTCTTAGTGATAAAGCCAAAGAACCAATTTTTGCAGAACTAAAAGCGCTTAGAGCTTATTACTATTACAATCTTTTAGATTTGTTTGGAAATGTGCCAATCGTGACCAATTTTGAAGACACAGATTTGCCTTCTAATTCAACAAGAAAACAGGTTTATGATTTTGTTGAAAAAGAACTAACAGATGCAATTCCGCATTTAAATCCGAATGTGGTGTATTCTAAATTAACGAAGAATGTTGCCTATTCTATTTTAGCAAGATTATATCTTAATTCAGAAGCCTTTATTGGAGTTGCACGCTGGCAGGATTGTTTAGATATGTGCCAGAAAGTAACGGGATATAGCTTGACGCCAGATTTCTTTGCCAATTTCATAACAGAGAATCAGACTTCACCTGAAATTATTTTTGCCATTCCTTACGATTCAAAAGCTGGAACAGTTGGAAATTATATGAATTCAATGTCGGCTCATTACAATCAAAAATTGGCTATTTCTGCGATTCCGAACAATTATCCTTGGAGTGCAAACGGAATGTGTGGGCAGCCAGGATTATATTCAACTTTTGCAGATACAGATAAAAGAAAAAAATGTATGCTTCAAGGTGATCAAATTAATCTAGCAACAGGTTCTGTAATTATGATGGATAACGGAGAACCTCTTACTTATACAGAGAATTTGACTAGTTTGACAGATGCGAAAGAAAACGAAGGAGTTCGTTTAGCAAAATATGAAATGAAAGCAGGAGAACAATGGGAACGCGATCATGATTTTGTATTAATTCGCTATGCAGAAATCTTAATGATGCAGGCAGAATGTTACGTTCGTTTAGGTTCGCCAGATTTAGCTCGACCATTTTTACAGCAAGTAACGGCACGTGCTGGAGAAGAAATGCCAACAACAATTGATCTTGCTTTTATAGACAAAGAATTGTTGAAAGAATTCACATTTGAAGGAAGAAGAAGAACAGATAATATTCGTTTTGGAACTTTCTTTCTGCCATGGTGGGAAAAAGGGACAACTGAAAAATACAGAGCAATTTTCCCAATTCCAAGTACTGTTTTAACAACAAACAAAAACCTAAAACAGAATCCTGGGTATCCAAATTAGGTTACTAGAATGTCAGTCTTCCATGTTGGTTAGTCGTGGAAGGCTGACCTATTTTTTTAAGAATTTACTAAAGTTTTTTAGCCACAGATTAAAATGATTTTCACAGATTATTTCTTTTTGATAAAAAAATCCTTTCTAATCTTTTAATCTGTGGCTAAAAAATAAAATATTCTCAATATGAAAAGATATATCACATCATTGGTTTTTGGTTTAATGAATATTGTCATGGTTGCTGGATGCAGCAGCGATGACAAAGGTTCAGATAAGCCAACTGAACCAGAAAAAATAACACCTGTTGCGATTGAGAAAACCAACAGCACCAAAATTTATATGCATTACATGCCATGGTTTGAAACCAATGAAAGTAGTGCCGATAAAAAATGGGGCTATCATTGGACAATGGCAAACAAGAATCCGAACAATGTAGGCGCAAACGGACGAAGAGAAATTGCATCGTATTATTATCCACTGATTGGACCTTATCATTCAGGCGATAAAAATGTGATCGAAAATCATTTATTACTGATGAAATATGCTGGAATTGATGGAGTTCTGATCGACTGGTACGGAACTTACGATGTAAACGATTATAGAATGGTCAAAGAAAATACAGATCAATTAATCGAAATGCTGGAAAAAGTAGGTTTAGAATATGCCATTGTTTACGAAGACCGATTTTTAACCAATGTGGTTAATGCAGGAAAAGCAATTTCGGTAGCCAGTGCAGCAAAAACAGATTTGGCTTATGTTGAAAAGAATTATTTTACAGATGCTAATTACATCAAAATTAATGGCAAACCACTGTTGATGAATTTTGGTCCAATCGTTTTACAAACTCCAGCACAATGGACAAATGTTTTTGGCAGTTTGACTACCAAACCAACTTTTCTGACACTTTGGGATCATTCGGTAAAAGCAGGAGAAAATGCTTCTGGCGAATATGCTTGGGTTTACAAAGACAATAGTTTTTTAACCAATTTCTATACTAATACAAAACCAAAATTAAGCGTCGCCATGGGAAGTGCCTATCCTGGTTTTAAAGATTTTTATGCAGAAGGCGGAGGCGGTGCAGCAATTGGCTGGACCATAGAACACAACAACGGAGCAACGTTAGATGAAACTCTTACATTGGCTAAAAATGCCAATGTCAATTATCTTCAATTAATTACTTGGAATGATTTCGGAGAAGGAACAATGTTCGAGCCAACAGTTGAATTTGGATATTCTTATATCGAGAAAATAAAAGCTTTCTCAGGAGTAAAAAACACAGAAAATGTTTTTCCTGATATTAGCAAATTGTATGATTTACGCGTACAGAAAAAAGGAAATGTCGAGGCCCAGAAAAAACTCGATCAAGCGTTTAATTATTTGGTTTCATTGCAGACAGCAAAAGCAAAACAAATAATAAGCGAAATTAAATAGAGCTGTAATTAATACAATTTAAATAATGAAAAACAGAAAGTATAGATACTGTCTAGTGGCTTTGGCATCAATGCTAATGATGGCCTGCAGTACTAAAAAAACGTATAAAATCAGTTCTCCTGAAAAAATCTCAGAATTAACTTTTGAATTAACGCCTTCAGGTCAGCCACAATATAGTTTTTCTTCAAATGGAAAATCAGTGATTGAGCCTTCTCTTATGGGATTTGAATTTCAGGGAATCGCCAAAATGACGGATGGTTTTGAAGTAGTTTCAACAGAAGAAAAATCGGCAGATAAAACTTGGGAACAGCCTTGGGGCGAATTCAAAAAAGTGCGAGATCATCATAATGAATTGATTGTTCATTTAAAAGAAGCAAAAGGTGAAGAGCGTTTAGTCGATATCATTTTTAGGATTTTTGATGATGGAGTTGGTTTTCGATACGAATTTCCGAAACAGCCTCATTTAGGTAAAGTCAAAATCTCTAATGAAGTAACACAATTTACTTTTAAAGATAATAACGAAGTTTGGTGGATTCCAGTTCACCGTGAAAATAGTTATTACGAAAGTGAATATCGTAAAACATTAATGAGTAAAACGGACACTATTAACACACCCGCGACTTTTGAAACTAAAGACAAATTGTATGTAGCCATTCACGAAGCAAACTTAACCGATTTTGCCTCAATGACACTTTTGAAAACGACAGACAAACAATACAAAAGCGATTTAGTGCCGTGGGCTGATGGTGTAAAAGTATATGCGGAAACACCTTTTAAAACGCCTTGGAGAACAATTGTAGTAGGTAAAACTCCTGGAGAAGTAGCGACTTCAACTATTATGTTGAATCTAAATGAACCATCAAAAATTGAAGATTTATCTTGGATTACACCTTCAAAATATATCGGAATCTGGTGGGGAATGCATTTAGAAAAATACACTTGGGGACAAGGACCAAAACATGGAGCAACAACCAAAAACACAAAAGAATACATCGATTTTGCAGCCAAAAATGGTTTCGACGGTGTTTTAGTAGAAGGCTGGAATGAAGGCTGGGACGGCGACTGGACTGCTGATGGTTCTGCATTTAGTTTTGTAAAAGCATATCCAGATTTTAATTTGGAAGAAATTACCAAATATGCTGCCGTGAAAAATGTTCGTTTAATCGGTCATCATGAAACGGCTGGAGCAACCAAAAACTACGAAAACCAATTGGAAGATGCCTTTAAACTGTATCAGAAAATGGGGGTGAATTCAGTAAAAACGGGTTATGTCAACAAATATTTAGATAAAAAAGAATGGCACGACAGCCAATACGGAGCGCGTCATTACAGAAAAGTGATCGAAACAGCGGCGAAATATCATATTATGATTGACAATCACGAACCAATGAAAGGAACGGGATTACAAAGAACTTATCCGAATTTCATGTCACAGGAAGGCGGACGCGGACAAGAATACAATGCATGGTCTGTTGATGGAGGAAATACGCCAGAGCATTTAGCAACACTTCCTTTTACCAGAATGCTTTCTGGTCCATTTGATTATACGCCAGGTAATTTCAATTTTGATTACAAAACGCCTTCTGGAGCTAAAGTTCAGACGACTTTGGCGAATCAATTGGCGTTGTATGTAATTATTTTCAGTCCGCTGCAAATGGCTTCAGATTTACCTGAAAATTATGAAGGAAAACCAGAATTCCAATTTGTAAAAGATGTTCCTTGTACTTGGTCAGACACTAAAGTTTTAGATTCGAAAATTGGAGAATATACTACAATCGTTCGTAAAGACTGGGAGGAAAAAAATTGGTATTTAGGATCAATTACCAACAGAAATGCGAGAGATTTAAAAGTAGAGCTTTCATTCTTAGATAAAAATAAAGAATACGAAGCAACAATATATGCAGACGGGGCAGGAGCCAATTATAAAACCAATCCGTATCCAGTTACAATCTCTAAACAAAAAGTAAACAACAAAACCGTATTAAACCTAAAATTGGCAGCTGGAGGAGGAACAGCAATAAAATTCACTCCAATCGAGAAATGATTTTTTTAAGGCTCTAAGGTGCTGAGATACTAAGGTTCTAAGGCATTTAGATTTTAAATATTTTGAGTTAAATAGTTTAAGTTTGGTAATAAACCCGATAGCTATAAGTTATCGGGTTTATTTTTTGTTTTTGGATGATTTTTTTTTAACCGCAAAGCACGCAAGTTTTTTTTATTCAACTGACTGTTGAAAAACGCAAAGTTCGCAAAGCTATATGTAGACTTAACTTTGCGAACTTTTAAAAAATCTTGGTATAAAAACCTTAGCGAACTTTGCGTAACTCTTTGCATTCTTTGCGGTTAATTTTTTTTAACTGCAAAGCACGCAAGGTTTTTTTAGCAGTATGCTTATTAACCGCAAAGTTCGCAAAGCTTTATCTATATTTAGCTTTGCGAACTTTGCGGTTAAATATTTAAGTTCCAATTAAAACCTTTGTCTCTTTGCGCCTTAGAACCTTTGTCCCTTTGGTTAATGCTTATAAAGCTTCACATGATTTCCAAAACTATAAGTTGCAGTGAGCGTTGGGCCATTATATCCCCATTTAAAGAAGCCATTTAGTCTTTCTTTTTCCATATCAACTCTAATGTTTAATCCTGTATATCCTGCCGTTAAGCTGAAATTTTCGTATACATTATATAAAAGAGATAAATTATAACTCAAAAGCCTTCCGTCAAAATCATTTACTTTAATGGCAAAATAGTTGAAATTAGCATATAATCCGAACTTTCTTCCTAATACAAATTCACCCCAAATTCCAATGTCTGGAAGTGGAGCTGTAAAATTAAAATTATCTCTGTATTCTGCTTCAATTGTTGCGCCTTCTGCTCTCATTCCCACATCACCAAATAAAACGTGCGCACCAATAAGAGCTCCAATTTCATATTTAGGTTTAGAGACAAAAGCATAACCATAAGTAATTCTTCCAATATGACTATCCATAAAAGCAGAAACTGTAGCATTTACAGGATAAACATGGTCTCGGAATTCAATTTCTTTCTGTAAAGTTTTGGTAGAATTTCTACTTAAATAATAATATTCTGCTCCAAGTCTCGATCTCCTGGAAATTCTCCATTCAAAAGTGCCAAAAAACGAAACGGTACTTTTACTAAATCCAAGATCTTTTTCAAAATCAATCAAATTTCCAAAATTACCATTATTACTACCAACTTGGACTTCTGTATTATTAATGGGAAAAAAAGCACCAGCAGTAACTTTAAATCTTCTGGCGTGCCACGGAAGATCATCGGCATAAGTATCCTGAAAATTTTCACTTTCAGATTTAACAGTCGTTAAATTTTCAATTGAAGTGTTCTCTGCAAATGTTTGTGCATTTGATGGAATCCAAAAGAACGTCATTACCAAAAAAAACAATAATTTTTTCATGTGATTTGATTTTAGATTTTTGTTTGGGTAATATTTTAACAATAAAGTTAGTAAAAATAATCGTTCATTTTTCTTTTTAAAGTTGAAGTTTTTGTTTTAAGTGTTTAATTATCAGTAAAATATAAGTTTGTTTTGAAATTAGTTGACATGTCATCCTTTTTTGTAGATTTGTAGCATGGAAAAAGTAAATGCAGATAAAGAGAATTTTTCAAATTTTTGGAAGGAGGAAATATCAGATAGTTTTTTCTTTCAGATTCATCGTATCAAAAGAGCAATTTTTAGAAGGACAAATGCGTTAATGACAGAAGCTGGAATCACATTACAGCTGGAGCAGTTACCATTGCTTATGATCTTGAATCAAAAAAGTCTTTCGCAGCGAGAACTGTCAGATAAAACCATGCGTGATAAATCGTCTATTTTAAGAAGTATCAGCGCGCTTGAAAAAAAGAATCTGGTTGAGGTTGTAAAAGATAAAACCGATAAGAGAAAGAATATTGTAAGCCTTACGGATGAAGGAACGAGTCTGGCTAAAAATATTAGTTCTCTAATGAAAAGGGCAGAAGAGGAAGTAATGTCTGTTTTTACCCCAAAAGAAAGAATTGAGGCTTTGAATGCTGTGAGATCTTATGCTGATAAATTAGAAACCCTTTAATTTTTTTTAAACTTTAAAAGTTGATATGTCAACTTATTTTTAAATAATTATTTGAATTAGAAAATGAAAAAAAACGAATTATTAGAAGGACCAATTCTTTCTTCATTATTAAAATTGGCAGTTCCTATTATGATTGCCAATCTTTTGCAGGCGGCCTATCAATTGGTTGATGCTTTTTGGGTGGGACGACTTGGCGGAGATGCTGTTGCCGCAGTTTCTGTAAGTACGCCAGTAATATTTCTAACCATTGCATTAGGAACTGGATTGGCTATTGCTGGATCTATTTTAATTGCACAATATTTTGGTGCTGGAAACCAGAAAATGGTCAATCATGTAGCAGCGCAGACGTTGTCGATGGTCATTATCGTTTCAGTAGTTTTATCTATTATCGGATACATGCTTAGTCCTTACTTTTTATATCTTTTAAAGGTCACACCACAAGTTTATGCAGATGCTTTGGGATTTATGAGAGTGGCATTTGTTGGATTAGTTTTTAGTTTTGGGTTTATGATTTTCCAATCGATTATGCGTGGAGTTGGTCGTGTTACATTGCCCGTTTATATTGTTTTAGGAACTGTAATATTGAATTTTGCCTTAGATCCGTTATTTATTTACGGATGGAATTTTATTCCGGCAATGGGAGTAAAGGGCGCAGCATTGGCAACTTTATCAACACAGCTTTTGGCAATTATCATCGGTTTTGCAATTTTGTTTAGAGGAAAACACGGAATTCATCTTCGCATTCAGGATTTTAAGCCAGATTGGGATCATATTAAAAGAGCTTTTCAAATCGGATTTCCCTCTTCGATTGAGCAGTCTATGCGTGCTTTGGGAATGATGGCAATTACATTTTTAATTGTGCGTTTTGGAACAACAACTGTTGCTTCCTATGGTGCAGGTTCCAATTTAATTCAGCTGATTCTCATTCCCGCTTTAGGTCTTTCGATGGCAATTGCCACTTTAGTGGGACAAAATATTGGTGCTGGAAATGTTGACCGAGCTGCCGAAATTTCAAAATTAGGAGCTTATCTAGGCTTCGGTTTATTGACAGGTTTAGGAATAATCGCTTTTATTTTTGCACCTTACTTAATTGCCTTTTTCGTTCCAAGAGATCAAGCTGTTATCGAAGGCGGAACAGAATTATTGCGAATTACCTGCCTTTCGTGGGGATTTTTAGGATTACAGCTTTGTCTAACGGGCGTTTTCCGTGCCGTTGGAAACACAAAACTACCTATGATTTTGACTTTGGTTTCACAATGGGTTATTCAGTTTCCGCTGGCTTTTATTTTGTCACATAATACTCCTTTAGGAAAACACGGAATCTGGTGGGCTTTCCCAATAGCTTCAGTTGTAACGGCTTTAATTACAATTGTGATGTACATAAAAGGCGATTGGAAAAAAGAAAGATTAACTGGAAAAACCAATAAGTTAATTGATAAAGTAGAAAGCGAAATAGTGAAAGAGGGGTTTGATATTTCTAAATAAAGTGGTTGAGTTGCTAAGACGCTAAGATTCTAAGCTTTTTTTACTAAGTTAAGCGTCTTATAGAAAAACTTAGAATCTTACTAAACCCTATGATAATCCGCTTTCCAGTGTACAATGGCTTTTTTGATTGCGTCTCCGCTTAAGCTGTTTTTTAAAGCATCTTCAACAAGCGGAATCAACTCGTTGTCTGGAGCAAATCGTAAAGCAAATATCTGATCGTCTGTGAGTTTGTATTCAAATTCTTCAAACCTTTTACCTGTCAGTGTAAAATAACGATAACGCATTTCTAAACGTACAATTCTGTTCTGCAACGTTAAAGCATAATGCTGGCGAAGCATAAAAGCGATTGCAAACAGAAAAACAAAGGCGACGCTTATGAATGTCCAAATCAAATGATCTTCTGTTGTTATGGCAAAATAAATACTGCCAGTTAAAAATAAAATTAATATAGGATAATATATAAAATGGTGTGGTTTGTAAAACCGTATATGATTGTAATAGGTCTGAATCTTCATGTTTTTTTCTTTTAAAGATAGTATAAAAACAAAGCTGCTCTATAAAAATTATAGAGCAGCTTTTTCCCAAAAATAAACTAACATAACCAATGTTCTCTTTATAAACTAAACTTTTTACAGTTTGCTAAGTAATTTTAATAAGAAGAAAGCCTTTCCATCTCGTCAATCAAATCTTCAATATGGCTTATTTTTCTTTGATGTAAAATTAGTTTCAAAGTAGCTGTTATTTGTTATATTTTAAACGGAAAAAGTTACATGATTCCAATATTTGGAAAATAATTCTATAAAAAATCACCTTTTATAATAGTGTTTCAATCACCTTCCATTCTTGTAATTTATCCTGAAAAGTCTTGCCAGCGTTGGCGGGACTGGTTGATGGAAGTGTAAATTTTTGATATTCTTTATTTAAGTCAACATATTTCTTAAAAAAGGCAGCCGCTTTTTGTCCATTAAAAATAATAGTATTGATATTGGGATGGTTTTTAAGAAAATTTTCAAAATCATTTGCAATTTCGTTTTTAATCGCACTGTCTAAACTTCCAACACGATCGCAAAATTGTAAGACATCCCAAAGGGCTATATTATTTTGGAGTAATAAATTTTTACGGGTTTCATAATCGTATGAAAATTCTTCTTTTAAAATTAAAAACATAAATTTCCAGAAGTTGTTCTGAGCGTGACCATAATATTGATTGAGTTCTAAAGATTTTATTCCGGGCATTGTTCCTAAGATTAGAACTTTGGATTTTTTTGAACTAATTGGAGCAAAGGAAAAACTTTTCATATCTAAAACAGAATTTTATAATCTATGTTAAAATAAGCATTAATAAGGAATTATAAAACAAAACAGTAAAATTATATAACATTTTTGGACAGTGATTAGACGAACTTTGACTTTCAGATTTTTAGAAATAAATCACTCAAAATCTGTTTCAAGAAAAGTAGAATTTAAATCCAGTTGCTATGAAAATCGTTACTATAAATACAGAGAAAACTCAAAATATATTTGAAGAACTTCATACTAATTTTGGCGGAAAAGTGACTTTTGACTTAGACGAATATACGCTGGAAGTAGAAAATAGTTTTGCAGAAGGTTCGATTATCGGAGCTTCTTTTAATGATAATATTTCTTATGTACAGTTTGATATGACATTTTCTACAGATGTACGTTTGGATATTCTAAATGTCAAATCATCACCTATTTATTTTGCTTATTGTTCAAAGGGTAATTTATCGCATAGTTTCGGATTAAATGGAGAAGAGCGAAAATTAAAAACCTTTCAAACAGCAATTGTAACTTCTAAAGAGAATCAGGATAATGTTTTGTTTTTTGAAAAAGGAAAGAAAACCAAGTTAACTTTAATTATCGTTGGGACACAAGTTGAAACAGATACACATTCTTTAAATCAAAAAGTAAAAGACACTTTCTTTGAAAACAATCTGGTTCAGGATTTCTTTTATATAGGTTCTTATAATTTACAGATTGCTGAAAAAATAGAACAACTAAATTCGATTACGCAAACCGGAATTGTTCGAAATTTACTGAAAGAAGGCATCATGAGAATCATTCTTGCCATGGAAATTCAACAACATTCTGATGATTTACATGCTTTTGCCAACGAATCAACTGGTTTGACTTTAAGAGAAATGGAAGAAATAAAAGAACTTTCAGAATTTATAAAAAGCAGCCCAGAAGAAGCTTTTTCTATAAAATCATTAAGTAAAAAATCAGGTTTATCTCCAAACAAACTTCAGGAAGGATTTAAAATGATTCACAATCGTACTGTCAACGACTATATCACTCATATGCGAGTACTAAAAGCAGAAATCCTAATCAGAACATCTGACTTAAATATCTCTGAAATTGTCTATTGCATTGGTTTTACCAGTAGAAGTTATTTCTCTAAAATCTTTAAACAAAAATTCAACTGCAGTCCAAAAGAATATAAGTTTAATTTGAATGCGTTGGCGATTACGGCTTAGGCAAGGTTCAAAGCAACAAAGTAACAGAGTAACAAAGGTTGCTTCTGAATTTTTATTAAAATAATGTCGTTAGCTATTAAGCAACATATATACTAAAATGCTAAGATTCGAAGTTGAAAATTCATATTTTCAACTTCGAATCTTAGTTTTTATAAAGCAAATATAAAACCTTTGTCGCTTTGTCACTTTGTATCTCTGTTACTAAAAGCGAAGCTTTTTTATCTTCCAAATCGATAATATTCTAAATCTATATTTTTTTTATTGTGAAGAGAATCCAATATAGAATTCATTCCGAGGACACTGAAGGTGATTCCGTTGCCACCAAAACCCAGAATGTAATGTTCATTTTTTCTTGAGTTTGGTTTTCCGAAATAGGGAAGACCGTCTTTAGTTTCTCCGAAAGTTCCGGCCCAGGAATAGTCAATTTTGAAATCTAAATCTGGGAATCGTTTAAAAAACTGTTTTAAGAGATATTGCTCTTTTTTAGGAAGCAATTTATCTCGTTTTGCAGTGTCTTTAAAGTTTTCATCTCCGCCGCCCATAATAATTCGGTTGTCTCCCGTTGTTCTGATATAATGATAAGGTGAGGAAGTATCCCAAAAAATAGTATGCTTAAAATTTTCTGGAAGATCTGTCTGACTTTCAGAAGCGATAACATAAGTGCTTTTTAAATCTACTACTTTTTCATTTAACGTTTCGGTACTTTCATAACCCGTACAATGTATAATGTGACTGGCGGTGATAGTATGTTTAGAATCGGTAGTAGCAATAATTTTTCCTTTTTGATGTTTGATCGAAGAAATATTGGTACGGTCATAAATCTGCATTCCTTTTTGATGGCAATAATACAAAAGATCACTTGCCAATTTAAACGGATCCATAACAGCAGCTGTTTTAGATTCTATTCCTGCAATAGCATTCAAACCCATTTTTTGAAGTTCAAACCGGCTGAGCCAGCTAATTTCAAATCCATGTTGTTTGCGAGCTTTGTATTCGTTTTTTAAAAAAGGAACATCTTTTTTCAAGGTGGTAAAATAGACGCTTTTTTTAAATTCAAATTCGCAGTCACAGCCAATTTCATCAATAATATTACGCAGATCAAAAATGGCTTTTTTTCCATTTTGATAACTGTCGATGGCACATTTGGCGCCCCGAAGTTTGATGAGTTGATGTAAAGGAACATCGATTTCATATTGTAATAATGCGGTACTACCAGAAGTACTTCCTCCACAGACATCGCGTCGATCTACTAGGACAATTCTTTTTCCTTCATTGACCAATTTATAAGCCGTTAGCGCTCCTGTTATTCCTCCGCCAATGATTAGAATATCAGTAATGATATCCGTATCGATGGAGGGATAACTTTGCTTGATAGCATTTTTTAGTGGCCAATAAGTTTCGGTTGAACTTAGTTTCATTTTTTGGTATTGTTTTTAGATGTGATTTTGGTGCTAGTTTTGATATTTTTTTTAGGGGTTGATTTCTTGTTGATTTCTTGTTTTCGATTATGCAATTCATGAGCTTCAGCAATCGAATGTGAGGTTCTGATGCTGGTATCTTTTTTTGCCAGTTCGCTTAATCGATGATAATATTTCTGAATGATAATCATTTCTTCTTCGGTCATACTTTCAATATCAACCAGACTATTGCTCGATGATTCGTTTGAAGCAACGAGTTCGTTTAATTTTAACTGAATAGCAAGCGAATCTTTGTTTTGTGCTTTCTGAATTAAGAAAACCATTAAAAAAGTAATGATTGTAGTTCCTGTATTAATAACTAATTGCCAGGTTTCGGAATAATCGAAAATGGGTCCCGAAACTGCCCAAGCCACAACAATAACAAAGGCACTGATAAAAGCAGTCGTGCTTCCAGCAGCTTTGGAAACTTTGGTAGCGAATTTCTCGAATGCACTGTTACTATGTTGTGGTTTCGATTTCATGGTTATTTTGCTTTAGTTTTACTAACTTTTTCTTTTCGAATCACTTTATTGTTTTTTTCGTCGTAAACAGCGGGATCAATTTCTTGTCCTGTTTTACTGAAAATTTTGATTTTTGGAGCTTCATGAGTTCCAGTAATAACGATTGGAAATCCGATAATTCCGAATAGGGGAAGACCTAGACGCATTCTAAGATCCAAAAGTCCGTCAAAGCTTGTAGTTCCTTTAATTGTAGGCTTAAAACCTGCTACAGAAAAGGTAAATGGCTCAATATTGATAAGATTATTATTTATTGTCGATTTGATTTCTATCCCTTTCATATCGGGATTATTCAAACCATTTTGTCCTGTTTTAGAACTTATTCCGTCAAATAATTTTAGGCCTTTAATTTTTACATCGCGTAGATTGAGTGTCCCACCGCCATTTAATGATGCGTAAATCGGACTCATATTCCCGTCTAAATCACCTTTGATTTTATAATCGACAGAAATTATTCCGTGTGCTTTTTCGGCTGCAGTAACCATATCATGAAACATCGGAATTTCTTTGTAAGCTCTTTGTACATCAAAATCTTTTGCCGTAAAGTGCGCATCAAAATGGGCAGCAGTTGGCGATTCGTCTTTATAAGAAGCATTAATTCCTAAAATACAATCAATGATGTTAAAGGTAGTGTTTTCTAAATAAAATCCACCTTTTGTGACACCAGTTTTTCCGTTCAGTTTGTTGAAAATCAATCCGTTGTATTCTATTTTGTCTGCATTTGCATTTAAACTGACATTCAAGTTCTTAGGAATCATGACCACTCCGCTCATTTTTGGATGATCTTCTTTGGCATATTCTACTTCTATTTTTCGATCTTTATTTTCGCCTTTTTCAAGCGCCATAAATTCGTCAACATTAATCAGTTTTGATTTTAAGTTGAAATTACCGCTTAAAGTTCCATTCGATTCTAAGAAATAATTGATCGTATTTAGAAGATAACCGTTAATATCAAAATCAGATTTTCCGTAAGAAGCATTAAATTTCTCAAACCACATTTTCTCATTCTGAAAACGGAAATTTCCTTGTTTGATGAAAAAAGCTTTCGGAAACAATTCAGATGTAGCTTTTATGTTTTTTAGGATTAAAGTTCCTTTATTGTCCAGTTTATCATATTGTCCAGTTGTGGCATAACTTTGTTTTCCTTTTAGCGAAAGATCTGCTTTGGCATAACCCGTTAAATCCAATCCTTTTTGAGAAAAAACCTGATAGATTCTGCCTACGTTCAATTCGCCTTTAATTTTTGCATTATAAGCCAAATCACTAAAGTCAGAAAGTGTTGCATTTACATAAACTGGATTTCCTTCAAATGTAAAAGAAGCAGGAGCAACGGCAACAATCAAATCCTGATACGTTCCCGCTTTATTGAGCATATTGGCAACAAAAGTAATATTGGTAATTGGGTTAGGATAATATTTTGTTTTTAGCCACCCATTTCGCAATGAAATTCCTCCAATCGTTTTAGGAAACAATTTTTTTGAAGTACTGAATTTTCCTCGTGCTTGAATATCAGTTTTTAAAATTCCTTTTACATCAAAATCGGTCAATCCTAAAGCAGCATCTACAACAGCCAAATCTAATGCACCTTTTACACTCGCATTGATGTCCATTTCGCTCAATCCTTTGCTGTGCAGATAAGCATTAAAATAATCTTTTTCGCCTACTTTAAATTTTAATGTTTTCAGATTTACCAATAATTGTTCGGTATCTAAAGATGGAAGTACAGCATTCAAATCCATCTGAAAATCTTTTAACGGAACTGGCGCATCTTTATAATTTACCGAACCTTCATTAATTTTTAGATTGAAAGCTAAGTTTGGTTTTTGTTTTTTCGGAACATTGTAATCGCCTTTAAATGTCAACAATAAATCACTTCTTCCAGAAATTTCTGTTTTTTCCAACCAAGTCAAATATTCTGGAGGCATTACAGACAATAAATCTTTTACCGTTGTATTTTCTGAAGCGGCTTTAATATCAATTTTATATCCATCACGTAAAATCGTAAATAAACCAGTAAATTTTAAGGGCAATTTATTGATGCGTAATTCATTTTTTTGAAGAATAAAAGAAAGGGAATTGGTATTGATTCTCGTAATTAAATCAGCACGCACTTCTTTTTTTCGAATATAACCAGTGCGATCGTAAAAGAAATCAAGCTCATTGATTCTAGCATCGGTGGCAAGGTCGAAAATATCTTCGCTTAAATCTCCTTTTCCAACATAATTGAAACCTTTTGCATCAACCAAAATTTTAGCCGAGCGGTCGTTGTATTTTACATGGCAATTTTTTAAATCGATTCTTTCCAATTTAATTGCTGTTCCTTCTTCTGGAGCATTTGGATCTTTTTTTTCATCTTTTCTGTCTTCAGGTGCAACATAAATATTGTAATTGGCTTGACCTTTTTCATTAACCATTACATTAATTAAAGCATCAGAAACATAGAGTTTATTGATTTTAACTTCGTTGTCAAAAATCAGACGTTTTAAATTGATTCCAAACGCCACTTCATCGGCTTTTAGTAAAGTATCGTTGTTAAATGGTTTTGAACCTGTCAGCGATAAATTATCTAACGAAACCGTCAGCGAAGGGAAGTGTGTAAAAAAAGAAAGATTAGATTTCGTAAAATCTAATTTGGTATCGAGACGTTCGTTTGCAATTTTTTTTACTTCCGAGGCAATTTTACCAGGAAACAGCAGCGGAATAATAAATAGCAAAAACAAGATTACCAGAATTGTTATTCCGGTAATCTTTAAAACTTTTAAGGCGGTATGTTTGAATGTAGTAGGCATATATATAAGTTTTTGCTTTTCAGCGAATGTTAAAATTAGGAGTTAAAACTTACAAGTTGAATTTAAAAAGTTGTAATGTAGAACTGTCAGTTATGACTGATAAAAAATTACTTTTTCTTTTCAGCCTCCGCTTTTTTAGCTTCTTCCTGTTTTTGTTTTTCTTCTTTCTCTTTTTGTTCTTTTTCAGCCTTTTCAGCTTTTTCTTTGGCTGCTTTTTCTTTCTCTTCTTCTTGTTTCTCTTTTTTCTCTTCCTGTTTTTCTTTCCTTTCCTCTATTTTTTTAGCTTTTTCTTTCTCTTTTTTCTTGAAATAACCTCTTAGAAGGAAATTACTTTTGGCAGCTTCCATGTTTTCACTAAAACCTTTTGTACCCGTTTCTAGATTAGAAAGTGTGTTTGAAACGCTATTAGCCATTTTATCATCTTTGACTAATCTTGCCAAAGCACCATTTCCGTTGTTCATACTGTGGCTAAAAATGGCAATCTCATCTGAAATTACGCCGATATTATCCACGCTTTTCTTAACGCTTTTCATAATATCGTGCATTTCAATTCCGTCTACAGAAGCAATTATACCATTGTCTTCAATCATTTTCTGAGATTTCTGACCTGGAGAAATAGTCAATACTTTGTCGCCCATTAAACCATCTGATCCAATGCTGGCAGTGGCGTCTGTTTTAATGAATTTTCTAACATCTTCTTTCATTACTAAAACAACCATTACAGTAGAGTCATTTTTTAACTGAATTTGTTCGACAGTTCCCACATTAATGCCAGAGAAACGAACATTGTTACCGACTTCTAAACCACTCACTGTTTTAAATTGAGAAGTAATATGAAAGGTTGAACCGAAAAGGTTTTTTTGTTTTCCAATAAAATATACGGCCATTACAAAAAGCACTAAGCCAATTGTTACAAACATTCCTAATTTCCAAGTATATCCTGATTGCTTTTCCATGATTTCTAATATTTATTTTGCTTTTGGTTTATTCAAAAAATGAGCGTACCCATTCGTCTTCGTCTTTTTCTAATTCTTCGTAAGTTCCTTCGGCATGAATGACTCCGTCTTTTAAAACAATAATTCGATCCGCAGTTAGTTTTGCACACGCCATATCGTGGGTGATAATGATCGAAGAGGTTTTTTGTTTTTCTTTAATGTCAAGAATTAATTCACTTATTTCTCTTGACGTTATCGTGTCCAAACCTGTTGTAGGTTCGTCGTATAAAATAATTTCAGGTTTTAAGATTAAAGTTCTAGCTAAGCCAATTCTCTTTCTCATTCCACCCGAAAGTTCTGACGGCATTTTGTCGATGGCATCGGCTAAACCGACATTTTCAAGTGCTTCCATGACTTCATTTTCAACTTCATCTGCACTTAAATCGCGTTTGTGTTTGCTTAACGTAAAAGCGAGATTTTCTCTAACTGACATCGAATCGTACAATGCGCCACTTTGGAATAAAAATCCGATACGGACTCTAATGGCATTCAATTCGCTTTTGGAGATATTCAATACATTTTCATCAAAAACTTTAATTTCTCCTTTGTCAGGTTCAATCAATCCCACGATGCATTTTATCGTAACCGATTTTCCTGATCCTGAACGTCCCAAAACCACGAGATTTTCATCTTTGTGTAAAATCAGATTTACGCCTTTCAGGATTTTATTATCTTTTCCAAAAGTTTTGTGCAGATCTTTAATCTCGATAATTGGAGTTTGATCTTGCTCTTTTTCTTTTATTTTAGGTTCTATATGTAATTTTTCTTTGGCCATTGTTAAAAGAATAAATCGGTTATTTGAACAGCAACCATATCAATAATAAAAATGCTTAATGATGCAGTTACTACGGCAGAATTTGCTGCTTGTCCAACACTTTCTGTTCCGTTTGAAGCATTAAAGCCTTTAAAGCATCCAATCATTCCGATAAAAAATCCGAAGAAAAAGGTTTTAATGGTTGCAGGAAACAAATCCAGAAATTCTAATGATTGGATAATCTGAGTTAGATATCTGTAGAAATTAACATCACCATGAATATTAATCCCGACGTAACCTCCAATTATTCCGATTGCATCGGCAAAAAAGACTAAAATTGGAACCATCAGTGTACAAGCCAAAACTCTTGTAACAACCAAATAATTATAAGGATTTACAGCCGAAACTTCCATGGCATCAATTTGTTCTGTTACTTTCATTGATCCTAATTCGGCACCAATTCCAGATGATATTTTTCCAGCACAGATTAAAGCGGTAATTACAGGAGCAATTTCTCTTATCAGCGAAAGCGCCACCATTCCAGGAAGCCAGCTTTCGGCTCCAAATTTTACCAAAGTTGGTCTTGACTGAAGTGTCAGTACCAAACCCATAATAAATCCTGTTATGGCTACCAGCGGAAGCGATTTGTATCCTATAACATAACATTGTTTCAAAAATTCCTTGGTCTCATAAGGCGGAATAAAAACCTCCTTAAAAAACCTTTTGGCGAACAATGTCGTTTCTCCAATTTCGGTAAATGTATTTTTTAGGTTGAGAATCAAAATATTTATGTTTTAGTGTGTTGCAAAATTGAAAATCAATTCTTTAACAGTTTTTTAGACTTGGTGAATTATAGATTAAATTTAGTGTAATACTTGTTAAAATATTTTACACAAATTTTTTACAGCTTTATATAATTTTCATCAAAACATAATATTTGAAGAAAAGTTTCGTTGCGCTATTGGTTTAACAAAATGATACTAACCTGAAAATACTATTTAGAAGTATTTTGCCTAAAAAGATGTTTTTATAATTATTTTAGCCTTTAAAAAATAAAAATAATCTTACTTAAAAAGGATTTTAAAGTTTGACGAAGATGACAAAAGCTACGCTAAAAGGAGCAATTATAACTGTAATTTACTATATCATTCTATATTTTATAGTTGTTTTTGCAGTTGAAAAGTATCCGTCAAATGGAGCTCCAAGTGAAGCTGTATTTATAATGTTAGGTTTTGCTTTATTAAGTTTAATAATATTTTTATACTGTCTAGTAAAACTGATAAAAGGTGATACAACAAAATGGATACTGGTTATAATTTATCTAATCGCAGTACTGGTTTTGTACAGATTATTTAATAATTAAAACAAAAAATCCCTTTCATTAAGAAAGGGATTTTTCAGGTTTAAAAAAGTGAAGTATTTGGCTAGCTAAGCCGTTATATTATGAGTTGATCGCTATTCCTGATCGGCTTTTCATTAAGGGAATCACTTTAGATTGAGAAATAGCTATTTTTTCCATTAATAATCTTGCGGTTAAATAACAAACGGTAGATTCTGCACCTTGGTTTAAATTTACATTGTGTTTTTCGAGTCCGTCGTAACCGCCACCGCTTACAGGATTGTACATAATCTGATTTAAATGATTTTTTCCTAAAAACCAGTTAAATGCTGCTTTCATTTTCTTTTTGTAATGCGGTGTTTTAAATTCATTATAAAATGCATTTAAAGTCATTATCGTGTACGTAACATCTATTGGTTGTTCGCCATATTCATGTGGTTCCGAACCTTTATAATGCCAGCTCTGATTTGAGATTGCTTTGAAATTTCCATTTACAAATGTTTTAGAAATTAAGAAATCTAACGAGTCTAATGCTACTTTTTGGTAAACTGGTTTATTGGTTATCAAATAAGCATACAACATCGATTCTGGAAGAATTCCATTTCCGTATGTTAGATAATTTTCAAACCATTGCCAGTCTTCTGTTGCTGTATCTTCATAATTTGCCAATAGTTTAGCATTTAGTTTATTGATAATGGCCGCAACATACAAATTCGGAATAGTAGAATGATACAGATATAAACCTTTAGTTGCAAATCCGATCGAACGAGGTGACTGAATAGTTTCGGCCCATTTTAACGAATGCAACAAACATTTAGCTGCTTTTTTATAAATAGCTTCAGGAAGAATATCTGAAATCGAAACCACTGTTCCTAATGCCCAAATGGCTCTCGCATTTGAATCTTCTAAATTCACTTCGGCATTTTGTTCTACATGCTCGCGATTTTCTTGATCTACATAATTGATAAAATTCCCTTTTGGTTGTTGACAACGCTGGATAAAATCTAAATAGATTAAAATATAGCCTAAATCTTCTTTGTCCTGAGTCAGTTTATAATGCATACAAAAAGCAATTAAGGCTCTAGCGTTATCATCTAATGTATATCCTGACTCTAAATCTGGAATAGAAATTTTACTAAACTGAATAATACCAAGATCTGTCGTTAGTTTTTTGATATGTTTTAACTGAATATCAGGATAACTAAATTTGATCTCCGACGGATTATCAATTAGTTTTTTATAGGTGTTCATTTGTGTAATTCCAACATTTTCCCATGAAGAGGCTCTCATTTTGGTAAATGAACTAATACCCATTTCATGTCTTAAGTTTTCATCTTCGATTAACTTAATAGCTGCTTCTGCAAATTGATCTGGTTCGCCAATATCACACAAAATCCCAGCATCTTTAGTTAGTACTTCTTTGGTATGCGGAATTTTAGAAGCCACAATCGGACAAGCACAGCTCATTGCATAAGAAAAAGTGCCGCTTACAGCCTGATTCGGATCTTTGGACGTAAACATATAAATATCTGTTGCTTTTAAATATTCTAAAAGCTCATCTGTATCTAAATATTGATTTACGAATCGAACATTATTTTGAAGGTTTAATTCTTCAACAATTCCTTCCAGTTTGTCACGGTAAGGATCTTTTCCATCTTTAATTAAATTTGGATGTGTTTTACCAATAATTAAATACAAAGCATTCGGAGCTTTTTCTACAATTTTTGGAAGTGATTGTAATCCTGTTTCTATATTTTTTCCTTCGCCTAAAAGTCCGAAAGTAGATAGTACTAATCTGTCCTGAATGTCTAATTTTTCTTTTGCAGTTTCAGGAGTTTCATAAACAACAATATGGGTTCCGTGAGGTACACAAGTAATTATTTCTTCATTGATCTCGTAATCATTTATTAATATTTCCTTGGATTTATTAGTCATTACAAAAACCGAATTGCTGTAACTCAACAAGAGTTTTACAAATGTCCTCAATTCATCATTCGGATTCGGAATTACACTATGAAAAGTAAAAGTAACAGGTTTCTGAATCACGTTTAAGAAGTCTAGTAAATGATCTCCGTAATTTCCTGAAAACAAACCAAATTCATGTTGAATATGCACTAGTTTTACTGTCTCATCGGCATTAATTTCTTCAGCTACTTTAGCATACTCTTCTCTATTTTTAGTGTTTAGGGTAAACGCCTGTGTTGGTTCTTCTTTAGGTTCACTAACCAATTCACATATTTCACACTGGATAGATTTACCATAAACATCCATTATTCCTTTAATGGTGTCTTGTGTATAAGTTGCTATTCCACATTGTGTTGGAGGAAAAGTAGAAAGAAAAACTATTTTTGATTTATTTGATATTGTTTTCATGAGGATTCATTTTTAATTCGGTTAATAACTCGTTAAGGTTCAAAGAAGCCACCGCAATCTTATCATCGGCAGCACCGTAATAAATATATAATTGGTCTTCAAAAATGGCTGTTCCTGTTGGAAAAACTACATAATTTACATAACCATGACGTTCATAATGTTCTGAAGGTGTGATTATTGGTTTTGGCAATCTTGCAATTACTTTTGACGGATTTTCTAAATCCAATAAAACTGCGGCAGCATGATAAACCAACCCTTTTTCTCTTCTTTCAGCAGCATGATAAATTATAAGCCAACCGTCTGCTGTTTCAATTGGCGGTGCTCCAGGACCAATATGACTTGTTTCGTGTTCATATTTGGGTTCAAGCACAATATAATCAGGAAGATTTTTTAAATAATTCTTCCAAAATTCTTCAGTTAGTTCTGATTTCTTCTCAAAAGAAAAAATCTGAATGGATGGAAAAAGACGATGCAGAGCAACAAATTTCCCGTTTATTTTCTTTGGAAAAAGAACTACGTTTTTGTCCCAAACAAATAAGTTTTCTTTTATGGTTTCGGTCAGCGGATAATTTCTTTCTGTATTAAAAGCCAAAATCTTTGCAACACTTGGATTCTGTAAATGGTTTTTAATTACATTTTTGAAATCATGAAGAATAAACTTCGGCGTAATAATTCCTTTTTTCTTAAAACTCATCAGATCTTTAGAAACAGCCAATGCACCGCAAGCGTTGATTCCGTCATAAGTTACATAGGTCATGTAATATCGATCCTCAATTTTAGTAATTCTTGGATCTTCAACTCCGTGAATTTCATAGATATATTCGGGAGTAAAAATCGGCTGTGTATTTCTTTCTACTAAAGTGGTCGGTCCTTCAAAACGACAATAGCCAATAGTAGAAAAATTTCCTTTTTTAGCCGCTCGATAAAACATATGAACTTTATTTCCTTCCTGATATATTGCTGGATTCAAAACGCCTAATTCTTCAAAAGCTCTGTCGGTTTTTTCTAAAATTACACCGTGCTTTTTTGCCTCTTTCATTGTCTTTCTAAGTTTTACTCAAAATTACCCTGAGATAGAAGCGACGATTAATCCAATCCATTAAAAAATTAACTCAAAAGCCTAAACATGGTAATTCTGTAAGACAAAAAAATAATAGTGAAAACGCTAGATATGATGCTGTTTTTTAATGTATTGAGTTAATTTAAAAAACGTTTTGAGTTAATGAGATTTGTAAGAATAAAAGAACTTTGAGTAACAAACAAAAAAGGGCTTATAATAAGTCGTATTTACGAACTTAAAAATTAAATATTATGTTACGCTGGACAGTTATTTTTATAATCCTGGCTATTGTTGCCGGAATTTTTGGTTTTGGAGGTATTGCCGCCGGAGCTGCAAGCATTGCTAAAATCTTATTCTTTATCTTTTTAGTGTTATTTATTATTTCACTGATTTCAGGAAGAAGAAAAGTTTAGATGGAGGGACAAAGGGGCAAAGGGACAGAGTGACAAAGTTTTCTCTCTCAACTTACTTTTTGTTTTTCTCTTAAAAATTTGAGGTTCAAAGTGAAAACGGTTAAAAGTATTTAGCCTTTTCACTTTGAACCTTTGTTACTTCTAAAAATTATAAAATTCAAGGTTTTAAGCCTTTGTCACTCTGTCCCTTTGTTCCTTTGAACCTTTTTTTTCAATACCATTTCGCATAATATTTCCTAGTTATAAAAGCAATTGGAATTCCAACGCAGCAAATCACAATTAGGATAGAAAGTAAAAGCGGAAAATCAAGATTTTTTTCTGGTAAAACAGGAAAAACAATAGG
>NZ_DASWYK010000016.1:0-44627 GCF_036405015.1 Flavobacterium sp.
CATTAACATAAAGCTGTAAGCTCCCATGTTTTTAGGCTCTTCTTGCGCCCAAACATAATCATCTGCATTTGGATATTTTGCAATGATTTCTTTGATCTGCTCAATTGGGAAAGGGAATAATTGCTCGATACGAACAACTGCAACGTCATTTCTTCCGTTGTTTTCTCTTTCTGCAACAATATCGTAGTAGAATTTACCTGTACAGAAAACCAAAGTTTTAACTTTCTTCTTATCTACAGTATTGTCATCAATTGTTTCTTGGAAACTTCCAGTTGCCAATTCTTCAACAGTTGATACGCATCTTGGATCACGCAATAAACTTTTTGGAGAGAAAACAACTAAAGGTTTACGGAAATTCGTTTTCATTTGTCTTCTTAACAAGTGGAAGAAGTTAGCTGGCGTTGTACAATCTGCAACATACATATTATGTCTTGCGCAAAGTTGTAAGTAACGTTCCATTCTTGCAGAAGAGTGTTCTGCTCCTTGTCCTTCATAACCGTGAGGCAATAACATTACGATACCGTTTTGGTTGTTCCATTTGTCTTCTCCACAAGAAATGTATTGGTCAATCATAATTTGAGCACCGTTAGAGAAATCTCCAAATTGTGCTTCCCAGATTGTTAAAGCTTTTGGATTTGCTAATGCATATCCATAATCAAAACCTAAAACTCCGTACTCAGATAAAAGAGAGTTGAATACGCCAAAGTTTCCTTTTTTGTTTTCGATTCCGTTTAAAAGAATTACTTCTTCTTCAGAATCTTCTACTTTTACAACAGCATGACGGTGAGAGAAAGTTCCTCTTTCTACGTCCTGACCAGAAATACGAACATCAAATCCTTCTGTTAAAAGAGATCCGTAAGCTAATGCTTCTGCAGTTCCCCAGTCAAGAGTATTGTTATCGTATCCTACTTTTCTATCTGTAACAATTTTAGTAATCTTATTGATGAACTTTTTGTCTGATGGTAAAGTTGAAATTGTATTGATGATAGAATCTAATCCTTCTTTAGCAAAAGTAGTATCTACTTTTTGAAGCATTTGCGTATCTGTTACTTGAACAAATCCGTCCCATTCGTTTTTCATGAATGGAGTAATGATAGTCAAATCTTTTTTACGAGAAGCTTCTAAGTTTTCTTCTAGAGCCGATTTGTATTCTTTTTCTAAAGCATTCACATAAGAAGCATCGATTACACCTTCAGAAAGTAATTTCTCTGCATAAATGTCTCTTGGGTTTTTATGTTTAGCAATGATTTTGTATAAAACTGGCTGCGTGAAACGAGGTTCGTCACCTTCGTTATGTCCGTATTTTCTATAACCTAATAAGTCAATAAATACGTCACGTCCAAATTGCATTCTGTAGTCTAATGCAAAAGTCATTGCGTGAACAACAGCTTCAGCATCATCAGCATTTACGTGTAATACTGGAGATAAAGTTACTTTAGCAACGTCTGTACAATAAGTAGAAGAACGAGCGTCTAAGTAGTTTGTTGTAAATCCAACTTGGTTGTTGATTACAATGTGGATTGTTCCTCCAGTTTTGTAACCATCAAGTTGTGCCATTTGAATGATTTCGTATAAAATACCTTGACCTGCGATTGCAGCATCTCCGTGTACCGCAATTGGCAATACTTTAGAGAAATCGTCAGCATAATATTTATCTTGTTTTGCTCTTGTAATACCTTCAATTACAGCTCCAACAGTTTCTAAGTGAGAAGGGTTTGGTGCTAAATTGATGTTGATGCTTTTTCCAGATCTTGTTTTTCTGTCGGCAGTAAGACCTAAGTGGTATTTTACGTCACCGTCAAAATATTCTTGATCGTAATCTTTTCCGTCAAATTCACCAAAGATGTCTTGAGTAGATTTTCCGAAGATGTTTGCCAAAACGTTCAAACGACCACGGTGAGCCATTCCCATTACGAATTGTTCAACACCTTTTTCAGCAGCTTGTTCGATTAAAGCATCAAGAGCCGGAATGATAGATTCTCCACCTTCTAATGAGAAACGTTTTTGACCCACATATTTCGTATGAAGGAAGTTCTCAAAAGATACAGCTTCGTTTAATTTATTTAAGATAGTTTTCTTTTCTGCAGAAGAGAAAGTAGGCTGATTAACGTTTACGGATAATTTGTCCTGAATCCATTTTACAACGCCAGGATTTCTGATATACATATATTCAATACCGATATGCTGGCAGTAAATAGCTTTAAGACGATTTACGATATCTTGTAAAGAAGATGGTACCATTCCAATTGTTTGAGCAGCGTCAAAAACAGTTGAAAGGTCAGCTGTTGATAATCCGAAGTTTTCGATATCCAAAGTTGGAGATGAAGTTCTACGGTCACGAACAGGATTTGTTTTCGTGAATAAATGCCCGCGCGTACGGTATCCGTCAATTAATTTAAGAACATTGAATTCTTTCTTTAGTTTTTCTGAAACTTGACTGTAATCTGTATTGTCGCTAGTCACGTACTCAACGATCGTTTGCACAGGGTTTTCGTCGTTATAAGTTGTTTGTCCAAAGTCAAAACCTTGAAAGAAACTTCTCCAGCTAGGCTCAACGCTGTCTGGGTTAACTAAATATTGATCGTATAATTGTGCAAAAAACTCGGTATGCGCTGCGTTTAAAAATGAAAACCTATCCATAATATGAGTGAATATACTTTTTGTTATATAGAAAAGCAAAAGTACAACAATCACATTTATTTAAATCTTTTTTTTACGTACTTTTACGTAAAAATTTGTTAAAATAAACGTTAACTATGAATAAAATTCAATTTTCAATCGATTGCAAATATTATTTTGTGATTTTGGCAGTCTTATTCTCAAGTTACACAATTGCACAGCAAAAGTATGTGATTGATAATAGCAATAATTTTTGGGAAAAAGTTCAATTTGGAGGTGGATTGGGTCTAGGCTTCGGTTCTGGATATACAGATATTTCTGTAATGCCTAGTGCAATCTATAATGTTAATGAAATTGTTGCTGTTGGAGTTGGATTGCAGTTTGGATATTTGAATTCAAGAAATTATTATGAATCTTATGTTTACGGAGGAAGCTTAATTACGCTTGTAAACCCAATTCCAGAAATTCAATTGTCTGCAGAATTAGAGCAAGTAAAAGTAGACACAAGATATGAATCTAATATAAATAGACCCGCTTTTTCTGATAGTTATTGGAATACGGCACTTTATCTCGGAGCAGGTTATAGAACTGGAAATGTTACAATTGGTGCTCGTTACGATGTTCTTTATGATCCTAATAAAAGTCTTTATGGTTCCGGATTTATGCCTTTTGTGAGAGTTTATTTTTAAAAGTTGCTAAGATTCTAAGTTTTGTATTGAAATGAATAATAAGATACGTTACACATCTAACGAAATTTTCGAAATATTTAATGAACAGCATCGACTTTGTAGTCCATTAGATTTTATGGCTGATGTTTCTTTTGTGTTAACAAAAAAAACATTAATTTATGAATGGAGCGAAGCATTGGATTTACTGCATTGGAAAAAACTTGCTCAATTTTTCAATAAGGAATTTAAGATTGAAGAGTCATTAGAAACATGGGATTCTGTTTTGAATCCAGATGATAAAAGAACTTTAGGAGATTTATGTGTTTTTATAGCTAAAGTTGCTGAAAAAGAAGTTGTGGATCCAATCAAGATTTTAGGAACCGAATGCTTTTCAGCCTCTACATTTTTGACTTTAAAAAGAAACCTAAAGAATAAAGGTGTTGATGTGGCAAATTTAAGGCCTTCAACAAAAATTGAAGATTTTTTAGATGTAGATGATAATTTTTCTCCTCTTATAGAAGAAATTACTTTGACTGGCGTTCAGGTGTTTGATAAGCTGGAATATGGAAAGATAAAATCTGAAAGAAGATATAAATATTGGATAGACAAGATAGTGCCGAATTTAATTTATAAAAGAAGTTTAACTGCGGGTGAAATTATTACTTTTCGAGATTTAGTTCAAAAAATAATTGAAAATAAAAAGTTAGGAGAAAAAGCCTAAAAAACCTTAGTCCCTTAGCAACTCAGCAGCTTAGAACCTTACTTATAATAATTCCTAAACCAAACCTTCTGCCATTCCCTTTTTAAAATTAAAAAGGCAACTTGTTCTGCTAAAATGACTAAATCAGATCCATCAAGACTTTTGATCTCATTTTCAGGAACATCAATAATGTAAAGCAGATTCAAATATTCAGCAAACTTGTACTGAATCATTCTGTAGATTTTTTCGTGAAGCTGAATCTTTAGTTCATCTGGCGAAATGCTCAACGGAAAATCAATTCCTTCATTCGCCAAATTAAAATCTTTATTAATCTGCTCAATAAGATTTAAGTATAACGTCTCCGCTTGCGCCTGAGCCAATAAAGCTTCTGTATTTACGGGTGCTACAAACATGATATTTTAGATTTTAGATTGATGATTGTAGATTTTACTGAATACTGATACTGAATACTGAAAACTAGACTTTACGTCCCATTAAGTTCTCTCCAAAAGTTCTTAAAACTTCCTTCTTTTCAGAACTTATTTCCATTTTTTCTAAAGTTTCAAAAGCTTTAAAAGTATACATTTCGATAGCTTCTTGTGTTGCTTTTGAAGCGCCAGATTCATTAAAAATAGCTTTTGCTGTTTCTATTTTTTCAGTATTATCTTCTAATTGAAGCGTAAATAATTGTTCTAATGCTGCAGCTTTTTCTTTAGAAGAAAATTCTAAAGCTTTAAGATATAAATAGGTCTTTTTATTTTCGATGATATCACCTCCAACTTGTTTTCCAAAGGTTTCAGGATCGCCAAAAGCATCCAGATAATCATCCTGAAGTTGGAAAGCCAATCCTAAATTCAATCCGAAATCGTAAATTAAATCGCCTTCTTTTTCAGAAGTTTTAGCAACGATTGCACCCATTTTCATTGCAGCAGCAACCAAAACAGCTGTTTTGTATTCAATCATTTTTAGATATTCTGGAATTGTAACGTCTTTACGAACTTCAAAATCTACATCCCATTGTTGTCCTTCACAAACTTCAAGAGCTGTTTTGCTGAATAATTTTGCTAGATTTCTAAAGACAATTGGTTCGTATTGTTCAAAATACTGATAAGCCAAAATCAACATGGCATCTCCAGAAAGAATTCCTGTATTTAAATTCCATTTTTCGTGAACGGTCACTTGTCCTCTTCGTAAAGGTGCGTCATCCATAATATCATCGTGAACTAACGAGAAATTATGAAAAACTTCTACCGCCATTGCAGCAGGAAGAGCAATTGTGTAATCAGTATTAAAAACTTCCGCAGCCATCAAAGTTAAAACCGGACGAATGCGTTTCCCGCCAAGACCTAAAATATATTCAATCGGTTCATAAAGATTAACAGGCTCTTTGTGTATGTTCTGATTTTCTAAATATTTTATAAAAAAATCCTGGTACTGAGTAATGTCATGCATAAAACGAAATTCTGATTTAAGTGCCTCAAAGATACAATTCAATTATGAATTATTTCCTGATAAATATCAAATGCTGACAAAGATTTCATGTTTCTTGTAGAATGAACTCAAAATTAAATTGTTAAAAAAATAAAAAAAAATACGGAAACTTTTTTGGTGTTCTTAGTTTCCTGTTTATATTTGCACCGTAAAACGGAAACTAAGAACACTAGAAAAGTTTCCGAGTAAGATTAGAGTATTTTATAAACTCATTAAAATCAGTTATTTATGAAAACAACATGGACCTTAGATTCAACACAATCAGATGTTTTAATAAAAATGAGACATTCAAAAATTGCCTATTTAGGAGGAGCTACCAATAAATTTGGTGGTTATGTGAGTCTAGAAGATAATGAACTTGAAGATGCATCGGTAGAGTTTTCACTTGATATTAATAATAAAGATGAGAGTTTCCAGCAAGTAGACGCTTATTTACAACTTCAAGATTTTTTTGAAGAAGATGAGCATCCAATCATCAGTTTTAAATCGACTTCATTTCAAAAAGTAAACAACAATATCAACTTTATAAAAGGAGATTTAACCATAAAAGATGTAACAAGAGTGGTAGAGCTTGATGCAGAATTTATTGGAGTAAATACTTATAACGGAGAGAAAAAAGTTGCTTTTGAAATTAAAGGAGATATTAAACGTCAAGATTTTGGATTAGATTATAATTCATTTCATCACAATGGTTCGGCGTTAGGAAAAGATATAAAATTGATTGCAAATTTAGAATTTAGCATATAAATCTTACTTAATCAATAAGTTAATGTAAAATTATTACAAATAAAACGGAAACTATTTTTTTTGATTTGAGTTTCCGAGGTATATTTGTAATAGAATACGAGGAATTTAAGATGAAAGAGAAAATAATAGCAAAAGCAAGCGAACTTTTTTTAAAGCTTGGTTTTAAAAGTGTTACAATGGATGATATTGCAGGAGAAATGTGTATTTCGAAAAAAACGATTTACAAATATTTCTGCAATAAAGAAGTTTTGATTGAAGAAAGCACTTCAATGGTTCACAGCCAGGTACACGAAATTATGGATACCATTATCGCAAAGAATTATAATGCTATTCATGAGAATTTTGAAATTAGAGAAATGTTTCGAGACATGTTTAAAAATAACATTGATACTTCTCCAATTTATCAGTTGAAAAAGCATTATCCTGAGATTTACCAAAACATTCTTTCGTTTGAGATTGAGCAATGCACACAATGTTTTAGAGATAATATCGAAAAAGGAATTAGAGAAGGACTTTACAGAAGTGATTTGAATGTGGAGGTTTATGTGAAGTTTTATTACACGCTGGTTTTTCATATTAACGAAAATACCGTTTCTGAAAGCGAAGCGCAAAGAATAGAATTAGAAGCTTTAGAATACCACACTCGAGCAATGGCTACCGATAAAGGAGTCGACGAGTTAGAAAAGCAATTAAAAAGAATTAATAATTAACCATTCCAAAAATTGACTGTCATTTTTCTGTTAGGGTAAAGATGAAATGACGGTCTCATCTCAAATTTAAAAATAAATAGTAACATTTATGAAAAGAATCTTTCTAATAGTTTTGTGTACAATAGGCTTGTCTGCCACTGCACAAACCACTACTTTAACTCTGAAAGACGCAGTCAATTATGCGCTTCAAAATAAAGCTGATGCTAAAAAAGCAAAACTTCAGGTTGAAAATAGTGAATATAAAATTCAGGAAGTGCGTTCAAGAGCTTTGCCTCAAATTAGTGCAAACGGGAATTTAACACACAATCCAATTATACAAACAACTGTTATTGATGGAGCTGCGTTTGGTGCACCAGGAACCGCAATTCAGGCAGCATTTGGTCAAAAATGGACTTCTACTGCAGGGATTTCTTTGACTCAGGCACTCTTTGATCAATCTGTTTTTACAGGATTAAAAGCAGCGAGATCTACACGTGAGTTTTATCAAATAAACGATCAATTAACAGAAGAACAGGTTATTGAGAGAGTAGCAAATAACTATTACTCAGTTTATGTACAACAAGAAAGATTGATTCTGTTAGACAGTAACTACGTTAATACTACAAAAGTTCGTGATATCGTACAAGGACAATTTGATAATGGTCTTGCTAAAAAAATTGATTTAGATCGTATCATAGTAAAAATGTCTAATATCGATACAGAGCGTCAACAAATTAAAAACCAGATTACTTTACAGGAAAATGCATTGAAGTTTTATATGGGTATGCCAATTGAAACTCAAATTGTATTACCAAAAGAAGAATTTGAAGTTGTTCCTGCTGCTTTAACTCAAGAACCTAATATTGAAAACAGAACAGAATATCTACTTTTGAAAAAACAAGAAGAGCTATTGGTATTCAATAAAAAAGCAATGCAGGCAGGATATTACCCAACACTTTCTTTGTCTGCAGGTTATAACTATATTGGTCAGGGACCTGAATTTCCTTGGTTTGCAAAACCAGAAAAAGGAGTTTACTGGTCAGATTTCTCTGCAATTGCTTTAAACTTACACGTGCCAATCTTTACAGGTTTTGGAACTCGTGCGAAAGTAAGACAGGCAGATGTTGAAATCAGATCGCTTCAGGAAGATATCAAAGACACTAAATTATCTCTTGATTTAGATTATAGAAATGCTATGACTCAGATTAATAATAATCTGGTAACAATCGAAAATCAAAAAGAAAATATGCGTTTGGCGACTGAAATTCTTAGCAATACCAAAAACAATTACCTTCAGGGATTAGCATCTTTAACCGATTTGTTAGACGCAGAAAATGCATCACTTGAAGCTCAAAATAACTATACCAGAGCAGTTTTAAATTATAAAATTGCCGAAATATCTCTAATCAAATCAAAAGGCGAACTTAAATCTCTTACTAAATAACAAATTATTACAATGAAGAAAATAATTATAACAATCGTAATCATAGTCGTGGCTCTTGTCGGGATTAACTACATTTTAAATAAGAATAAGGCTGAAAATGAAGGTAAAACTGCAATCGTAGCAGAAAAAAATGCTGCAGTTTCTGTAAAAGTTGCAACAGTAAAAACAGAAGATGTAAATCTTGGTTTTACTGCAAACGGAAACTTTGTGCCAATTCAGGAATTGACTTTCTCTGCTGAAAAATCTGGAAAAGTAATCAGTGTTTTAGTAAAAGAAGGAGACTATGTAAGAGTAGGACAAACTCTTTTAACAGTAAGAGGTGACGTTATTAATGTAAATGCACAACAAGCTCAGGCTGTTTATCAAAATGCAAAAGCAGATTATGCGAGATACGAAAATGCTTTTAAAACAGGTGGAGTTACAAAACAACAATTAGATCAGGCAAAATTGGCTTTGACAAATGCACAATCTAGTTTAACACAAGCTAATATCAACGTTGGTGATACAAAAGTAAAAGCTCCAATCAACGGATACATCAACAAAAAATACATCGAACCAGGATCTATTTTGGCTGGAATGCCTGCAACTGCTTTATTTGACATCGTAAATGTTTCTAAATTGAAATTGACAGTTACTGTAAACGAAAGCCAAGTAGCAAGCTTAAAATTAGGAAACACAGTAAACATTACTGCAAGTGTTTATCCTGATAAAACTTTCTCTGGAAAAATTACATTCATCGCTGCAAAAGCAAATGAGTCATTAAACTTCCCAGTTGAAATCGAAATTACAAACAATGCTAACAACGACCTAAAAGCAGGTATGTACGGAACAGCAAATTTTGGTTCAAACAACCAAAAACAAAACTTAAAAGTAGTTCCTAGAAATGCTTTTGTTGGAAGTGTAAGCAGTAATGAAATTTTCGTAGTTGAAAACAACATCGCAAAATTGAAAAAAGTAGTAGCTGGTAGAATCTTAGGAGATAAAGTTGAAATCATTAACGGTTTGAATGACGGTGATGTTGTAATTGTTACAGGTCAAATCAACTTACAAGACGGAAATACAGTAGAAATTATTAAGTAATTGTACCGCTTTAAGCCGTAAGCACTAAGCTTTAAGCATTTCAATAAAAGCCTAAAGCCGACTGTTTACAGCCTACAGCCTAAAACAAAATATATGAAATTAGCCGAAATATCCATAAAACGTCCGTCGTTGGTAATTGTATTGTTTACAATTCTGACATTAGGTGGATTGTTCAGCTACAGCCAGTTGGGCTACGAGCTGATCCCAAAATTCGAAACCAACGTTATTACGGTTTCAACTGTTTATCCTGGAGCTTCTCCAAGTGAGGTTGAAAATACGGTAACAAAGAAAATTGAAGATGCGATTGCATCCTTAGAAAATATCAAGAAAATTGACTCGAAATCTTACGAATCTCTTTCTGTAGTGTCTATCACATTGCTTTCTACTGCTAATGTTGATATTTCGATGAATGATGCACAGCGTAAAATTAATGCGATTTTGAGTGATTTACCAGATGATGCAGATCCGCCGTCATTGACTAAATTCTCTTTGAGTGATTTACCAATTATGACGCTGGGTGCAAATGGTAAAATGGACGAAGCGGCTTTCTACGATTTGATCGATAAAAAGATTGCTCCAGTTTTATCTCGTGTACAAGGGGTTGCTCAGGTAAATATTATTGGTGGACAAGAGCGTGAGATTCAGGTAAATCTTGATGCGGTAAAAATGCAAGGTTACGGACTTTCTGTTCCACAAGTACAGCAGACTATTTTAAGTTCTAACTTAGATTTCCCAACGGGTAACATTCAAACTCGTAATCAGAAAATCTTAATCCGTTTAGCGGGTAAATACAAAAACGTTGAAGAATTAAGAAACTTAGTAGTTTCTTCTCAAAACGGAATTCAGGTTCGTTTAGGAGAAATCGCAGATGTTCAGGATACACAAAAAATTGCAGAGAAAATTGCACGTGTAGATCAGAAAAGTGCGATTGTACTTCAAATCGTGAAACAATCAGATGCCAATGCCGTTGCGGTAAGTGAGCAATTGATTAAAACAATTAAGACTTTAGAGAACGATTACAAATCGGCTCAATTAAAATTAGAAGTAGCAAAAGACAGTACAGTCTTTACTCTTGAAGCAGCAGATTCTGTTGTACACGATTTATTAATTGCGGTTATTCTGGTAGCTTTCGTAATGTTGTTCTTCTTGCACAGTATTAGAAACTCCTTAATCGTAATGGTATCGATTCCAGCCTCTTTGATTGCTACATTTATCGGAATCTATTTGTTAGGTTATACGCTTAACTTAATGTCTTTACTTGGTTTGTCTCTTGTGGTTGGTATTCTTGTGGATGACGCGATTGTGGTATTGGAGAATATTTACCGACACATGGAGATGGGTAAAAGCCGAATTCGTGCAGCTTACGATGGTACTGCCGAAATTGGCGGTACGGTAACTTCGATTACGTTGGTAATTGTGGTGGTGTTCTTACCAATTGCAATGAGTACTGGATTGGTATCTAACATTATTACACAGTTCTGTGTTACGGTAATTATATCAACCATGTTCTCTTTATTGGCTTCGTTTACAATTATTCCATGGTTGTCTTCTCGTTTTGGAAAATTAGAGCATATTGAAGGTAAAAATCTTTTCGGAAGAGTTATCCTTGGATTTGAAAGCTATTTAACTCGTTTTACTGATTGGGTGTCTAATTTGTTAAACTGGTGTTTAGATCACTATATCAAAACGATGGGAATCATCCTAGTGATGTTCTTTGGAACGATCTTCTGGTTAATGGGAGGTGGATATATTGGAGGAGAATTCTTTGCATCATCTGATAGTGGTGAGTTCTTAGTACAAATCGAGATGCCAAAAGATGCTTCTTTAGAGCAAACTAACTTTATGACGCAAAAAGCAGAAGCTTTCTTAAAAGGAGAGAAATATGTTTTCAGCCAAATTACAACGGTAGGACAAACCAGTGAAGGTTTAGGAGCGGCGCAAGCAACTGCTTACAAAGCGGAGATCGACGTTAAAATGATCGAGCAAAAAGATCGTACTGATGATGCCAACGTTTATGCTGCTAAAACAAAACGTAAACTAGAAAAGATATTAGTTGGAGCTAAAGTAAAAACAGTTCCAGTAGGTATCTTAGGTACTGCTGAGGATGCTACTTTAGGTTTGATTGTAACAGGTCCAAACGTAGAAAGCGCGATGAAATTTGCGAAAATGGCAGAAGCTGAATTGCGTACTATTCCTGGAACAACGGAGATTAAATTAACCGTTGAAGACGGAAACCCAGAGATCAACGTTCAGGTTGACAGAGATAAAATGGCTGCTTTAGGACTAACACTTCAAACAGTTGGTTTAACAATGCAAACTGCTTATAGTGGAAATACTGATGGTAAATTTAGAGCAGGTGAATACGAATATGATATCAACATCAAATACAACGAATTTGATAGAAAAAATATCACAGACGTTAGTAACTTGATTTTCATAAACAATGCAGGTCAACAAATTAAATTAAACCAATTTGCTACTATTACAGAAGGTTCAGGACCAAGTAAATTAGAGCGTAGAGATAAAACAGCTTCTGTAACCGTACAAGGTCAGAACGTTGGGGTACCAGCAGGAACAATCGTTACGCAATGGCAAGAAAAATTAGATAAATTGCAAAAACCAACTGGAGTAAACTACATCTGGGGTGGTGACCAAGAGAACCAATCAGAAGGATTTGGTACTTTAGGAATCGCATTATTAGCCGCTATTATTTTGGTTTACCTTGTAATGGTTGGATTATATGACAGTTTCGTTCACCCGTTTGTTGTATTGTTTGCTATTCCGCTTTCGTTTATTGGAGTTTTATTTGCCTTGGCATTAACAAATAATACATTAAATATCTTTACCATCTTAGGGGTAATCATGTTGATTGGTCTGGTGTGTAAGAACGCGATCATGCTTGTAGATTATACCAATCAGCGTAGAGCTGCAGGAGAATCTATTAGACAAGCGTTAATCCAAGCAAACCACGCTCGTTTACGTCCAATCTTGATGACGACAATTGCGATGGTGTTCGGTATGTTCCCAATTGCATTAGCATCTGGAGCAGGAGCTGAGTGGAAAAACGGATTAGCTTGGGTAATTATTGGAGGTTTGATTTCATCATTATTCCTAACGTTAATTGTGGTTCCAGTTATCTATGATATTATGGAGAAAATCATTAGAAAATTCTCTAAAGGAGAAAAAATCGACTATGAAGCTGAAATGGTTGCCGATTATGAGCACACAGAATTAAGCGAAGACGGTTTTAATCCAAAACATACCCATTAATAGTTTTAATTTTTGATCGAAATTCCAAAGTCCGAATTGGAATTTCAAAATGAAAAATCCCAAGTTCCTTAAAAATGGAATTTGGGATTTTTTTATTGATTTTTTTTTAAATATTTCACGCAGATTATACAGATTTTAGCAGATCAAATTAGATTAGAAAATCTCTATTTATCTGCTTAAATTCTATTAAATCTGCGTGAAAAAATCATCATCAGTTTTTAATTGTTCAGTAATAAAATGACAAGTTCCTTAAAATTGGAATTTGGGATTTTTATATTGAAATTTAATTATAAGTAGGCTTTTTCGTTTATTTGCATCACCTTATAAAAATTACTATGCTACAAAAAGATAAATCTGCGGCAATTGGTTTTATTTTCATAACCATGTTAATTGATATCACAGGATGGGGAATTATTATTCCAGTAATCCCGAAATTGATTGAAGAACTGATTCATGGAGACATCAGCGAAGCAGCAAAAATAGGTGGCTGGTTGACTTTCGCGTATGCGATAACTCAATTTGTATTTGCTCCAGTAATTGGAAATTTGAGTGATAAATTTGGAAGAAGGCCAATTATCTTAATTTCACTTTTCGGATTTTCATTAGATTATATTTTATTAGCATTTTCACCAACAATTATTTGGCTTTTTATCGGAAGAATTATAGCTGGTGTAACTGGTGCAAGTATTACAACCGCTTCGGCTTATATTGCCGATGTGAGTACTGCTGAAAACAGAGCTAAAAACTTCGGATTAATTGGTGCTGCTTTCGGATTAGGTTTCATCATCGGACCTGTTATTGGAGGACTTTTAGGTCAATACGGTTCTAGAGTTCCTTTTTATGCTGCAGCCATTTTATGTATGGTAAATTTCCTTTACGGATTTTTCATTCTACCAGAATCCCTTAAAAAAGAAAACCGAAGACCTTTTGACTGGAAACGTGCCAACCCAATTGGAGCCATTTTAGGTTTAAGAAAACATCCTACTTTAATCGGATTAATTGCAGCGATTTTTTTCTTGTATGTGGGTTCACATGCCGTACAAAGTAACTGGAGTTTCTTCACCATTTACCAATTTAACTGGGACGAAAGAATGATCGGAATTTCATTGGGAATAATCGGTTTGTTGGTTGGAGTTGTACAAGGTGGTTTGGTTCGATTTATCAATCCGAAAATTGGAAATGAAAAAAGTATTTATATAGGTTTAGCTTTATATACAATCGGAATGTTGTTATTCGCTTTTGCAACTGAAAGTTGGATGATGTTTGTGTTTTTAATTCCGTATTGCCTTGGAGGAATTGCCGGTCCAGCATTACAATCTGTAGTTGCAAGTAAAGTTGAACCAAGTGAGCAAGGAGAAATTCAGGGAACTTTAACCAGTTTAATGAGTGCGTCTTCTATTATTGGCCCGCCGATGATGGCTAATACTTTTTACTTTTTTACTCACGAAGATGCCCCTTTTAAATTTGCAGGAGCGCCATTTATTTTGGGTGGAGTTTTAATGCTATTGAGTACAATTGTAGCTTATTTTTCTTTGAAAAAGCATATTACTCCAAAATTAGAAAATCAAGAAATAGTATAAAAAAAAGTCTTCAGTAAAATGAAGACTTTTTTATTATTTGGAATTTCTACTTCAAATACAAATAATGGTTAAAATAATCAATAATTGCTTTTCCTTCCAGTAAGACATCAGCTCCAATAATTCCATGAACTGGTTTTGCCTTAAAAGATTCTAAGGCTTCATTAACATGCGAAAGATCAAAAATAACGATACTAAAATCCTTATTTTTCCAGCTTCCTAATTGTAATTTATTTTGAGAAGAAATCTGTGTATCCATTCCTGTTCCGCCAGCTCCGGAAGCTTTGGTCTTAGAATTTTTTGCAGCAAGTTCAAAATGTTCAATACATTCAAAACCAACACAGGTATTTGATGCGCCCGTATCTAAAATAAAACTTCCCTTGATACCATTAATTTTGGCTTTTATCTGCAAATGCTGCGTTTTAGTAATCTTGAATTTTATTTTTTTGTAATTCCCAATTTTGAGAATTTTGTGAAGATCTTCCATTTTCTGTAATGATTGAAAACCAAAAATAAGCCAATTACAGCCAAAAAACTAATGATATAGAAGATATAATTTGTTGGTTTGGCTTCCTTTTCAATCGTCCCATAATACACAAAAGCACTCCAGTAATAAGGCGATTTTTTTGCATTCGGAATATTTTCGTCTTTTAGAAATGCTCTTTTTGCATCTGAAACGGCATTTACAAAAGAAGTATTATGTTTCAGATCTTTATAAAAATAATCCATAAAAACAGAAGTCGTATAATCATTTACATTCCATAAAGAAAACAACAAGTTTTGTGCTCCTGCAAACTGAAAACCTCTTGCTATACTCATTGTGCCTTCTGCTTTATACAATTTACCAATTCCGGTTTCGCAAGCACTTAACACCACCAAATCAGGATTGAGTTGTAAATTATACAATTCAGAAAATAAGATTTCCTGATCGTAAAATCTAATACTGGCGGGCGTTTCAAAATCACCAGAAGAAGCATGAGTACTAAGGTGTATAATAGATTTCGCTGTAATATTGTTTTTAAAGTTAGAAAAGGTAGCATTTTCATTTTCAAAAAACTGACCGTCAAAATTTTGTTTGATAGATTGTAATTCATTCTTAGAAAATCGAAGCGCATAACTGGTCTTTTCAAAAATTGGAAAAATACCCAAAATATTTCTTTTGTCGTTTGAAATAGCACTTGAATTCAAATACAATTCAGCCGAATTATTATACGAAATGTCAAAATCATTTAGCAAATAATTCATTTTGGCAAAATTTGTCGTTTTGGATTGTTTTGTAATTAAGGCTTCAAAAGGCAATAAACTCAAAAGTCCGTCTGGAATAATAATTAGATTTTTGTAGTTAGATTTTGCAGGTAAAAGAAGATTTTTATAAGCATGGAACGCTGTTTTTTGAAAATACCCAATATCGCTTAAAATAGACTCTGGTTTAAAAAAAAGATTAGTGTAAGATAGTATAGATTCACCACATATGTGACCAATACAAATAAATTTTAATTCAATATGATGGTTTTGAATTACAAATAAATAAATGGTTTTAGAGCCCCAAAAATACTCATACATTGCAGCATTATCTTTGTTGAGTTTGGTGTATAAATTTTGTAAATCAAATGAAGTCTGATTCTTTTTGTTGTTTTTTTCTTCGTTTGATTTCAACAAAAGCATTAATTTATTTTGCTTTTGAATGGCTTCATTTATTTTTGAAATATCTGCCAGTTCTTGTTTCTGCTGTTCTTTTAGAATAATGGTATTCCAATTCTGCATCTGCTGCAAAATTATTTTTTCTTCTCTCGAAAGCGATTCCAAATTACGAAGATGATCTTTTAGAACAACAGATTTAGTATGTTCGGCAAGCTTGAAAGCAGCTTCGATATAACTTGTTTTCTTTTCGGTTTCAAAAAGAGATTGATAAATATCGAGACATTTTTCAGTGCGATTTCGATTTCTAATTTGAGTTATAATTTTAGAATCTTCGTAAACCAAAAGTGATCGAAATAATTCTTCAATATAAAAAGAAAGCGAATAACTTTTTAATGCATTTTTGGGCTCTTCAAGAGCGAGATAAAGTTCGGCTTGTAAATCTAAAGCGTCCAGCAAAACAGTTTCAGCAAAGAGTGTATTTTTGTCTGGAAGCACATTTTTCTGATTTTGATAATTAGGAACTAAAATTTTATAAACTGTTTTTAGTTCAGATTGTGCTTCGTCTAAATTGTTTTGTTTTAGTAACAGATATGCTTTTTCCAGATAAAATTTTGCTTTTTTTCTAGGTTCCTGTTGCGGTAGTTTTTCAAAAATTGCTTCTGCTTTTGTAAAATATTGTACTGCTTCTTTTGTATGAAAAGCTATTTTTATTCTATAAAGATTGATGTAAGTATTGTATAAATTTTCTAAGACGGTTTTATCATTTTTTAATAGCGGAATAGCTTTCAAAAAAGCATTTTCTGCTTCAGAATTGTCTTCGTTAATATTCCTTAAAAGATAATTTGCGCCTAAATTGTTTAACAAAAGTCCTTTTTGAGTGGGCGCCAATTTTTCTGAACGAATCGTTTTTTCAAGCATTTTAATTGCTTCTGTAACTCTTCCTGAGTTTTGATAAACGTTTGATAAGTTTAAAATTGCGGCGGTTTTTTGTTTTTCATTCTTTTCTTCATTAGCAATAAAATAATATTGTTTGATAGTGTTTTCGGCATTTTTATAATCGCCCAAAATCGTGTACAAATTTCCCAAAGGTTTCAGGCAGAATTCGACAATATCATAATTTTGTAGTTTGTAGTTTTGGTAAATCATCCAGGCTTTTTCATAACTCGAAATCGCGTTTTGAGTCTGCCCAAACTGATTTTCATAATAGGCTTTATTGCAATTTAAAATAACGATTGCCAGCAGTTCGTCTTTGGTTTTTGGTTTAGCACTTTTCCAAAAAACACTTTCTGTATTTCTTAAATTTTGTAACGCTTCCGCGGAAGGATTAGCTGTAAAACTATCTACAACATTATAGATTTTATCTTCCTGATTTTGTCCAAAAACATTTAGACTCAGGAAAAAGAAAATTAAACCATATAAGTTATGTAAGTTTTTGTATGCCACAGATTAAAAGGATTAAAAAGGATTTCTAAAATAGGTTGAGAAAAGCCAAAAGGTGTTTTAAATTTATACTAAATTACTTTTTTTATCAATCAGATTAGCTGAGAAATCAATCCAATCCTTTTAATCTGCGGCATAAAACTTAAATCATCTTATATTACTTATATGGTGAAAAAATCAAAACTTCCAAATCCCATAAACTTGAAAGTAATTAAAATTCTGTTCAAAATTAATCACATAGCGTGCGCCCAAACTCGGACCAATTCTTGCAAATCCGGCTGTTAAATCAAATAATACGCCTGTTTTTACATCTGTAAAAGAGTTTTTGATTTTGTTAGAACTCGTAGTCGAACTGATTAAAAAATTCTCTTTGTCGCCTTCATAAGTATCAACCGTTATATTTTGATTTTGCTCGGCAGAGACATTTACATTGGCTTGAATTCCAGCTCCAACTCCGATATAATTATTGATGTTGTAACGAATTAAAACAGGAACTTCCCAATTGATGTTTTTATTTTCTGTTGTCGTTGTTGTGCGTACTAATTGTCTCGTTCCGTTTGCATTGGTATTAAAGGCATCCACCACATTGTTTGCACTGTTATATTGGTTTAAAGCATTTACCCATTCGACTTGCCAATAAAAACGATACGATTTAAAAGGCGAAAGCGTTGCACCAACAAAATAACTGGTCGATTTATCCAGATCCGAATAAAAATTGTAACCTGCTTTTGCACCAATCGAAATTCCAGGCAGGAATCGGGTAGTGGCATAATTGGTAATTATCGGTTCGTTTTTATCAAAAATAATCGCAGTTCGGCTTTTGGTTTTTACCTTATGAAAATCCTCTCCAAACTTCATCGAATATTTGACAAAACCTTTTGTAGAATCTTTTTCATGAACATTTTTCTGTTCGCTTCCAGGAAGATAAATGTTTTTGAAAGTAAAAATAATCTGTTTTTGTTTGATAATCGTATCGAGACAGCTTACAGTTGGTTCTTCGCCTTTCGGGCAAATTGGACATTCTGGATACATACTTTCGATCTGAAAAGTCTTTTTATCAAACATATCTGGAATATCGGTTTCTAAACGAATTTTTCTTGCAGGACCTTCTCCGTTGTTTTGAAAACGGGTTTTGAAATTAACCCTTTTAAAACGAACTAATCTATAATTCATAAAACTTCCATTAGACCCCATTTTGTTCGGGTCATGAGAAGTTACAATTTCCATTTCCAGTTTTTTTACTTTATGGTTTTTATAACTTCGATTTGGAACAAAAATACCACGTATGGTGACTGTGGCACTCGTATCTTTTATCATTTCGGGAGTAGTTTTGAAAGTATAAAAAACATTACGTGTTTCTCCCGGATTAGCATCATCAAATTCTAAAACAGAAACGTTGTGATAGGTTTTATTGGCATCTAAAAGCGAAGCATCTAAATCTTCTTCTGTAGTTGTATTTCTATATTTTTTGGTTTTGAAATTCCCTTCGGCAGAAGCCAGAAAATGATTCGAATCGTTTAGATCATTAACCGAGGCAACAAGGTTTTCTTTTACTTCACGTTCGCCGGCATAGGTTCTAAAATCACTCAATTCGAAATTATTGTGTTTGAATTGCTTTTCATTATAAAATAAATACAGCTTTCCGTTTGAAACATAATTCTCCAGATTTTGATAACTTACTACGACTACCATTTCCTGTTCTGGAATAGGATCACAGTTCTTAATAATCGCAAAACCATTTTGATCGGCAATAGAAGCAATGTCGTTGAAATTAGTATCTGTAATATCGTTTATCGCTACTTTTTTCGGACGTGTTGCCGGCGGTTTCCCATTATCGTAATTATTAGTTACAGCCAGTCTTGTGGTGTAGTTTCCTTTCTTTTTATAAACGTGTTTAGGTTCTGCTTCTTTACTGTAATGTCCATCACCCAATTCCCATAAATAGGAATAACTTGGTTTTGGAGCACCCGCAATCGGAATCAAAGGCGGTGTTTCTGGTTTAAAACTCACCCGATTTCCGTTTTGGGTAAAACCAATATTGGCTCTTCGGGTTATAGTGTCTTTGACTTTGGTTTGTCCTATCGAAAAAAGAGAAAATAGAATAAAGAAAATAGACAGTTGTGGTTTCATAACTAGACAGTTTTTGGGTTCAAAAATTTCTTAGTCAAACTTTCAAACAGGATTAAATGTAAAAAAAAGTGATGAGCAAATCACCACTTTTTCTTAAAAAAAGCATTTGTAAGTTACTGAATGGCATTAATTGCAGCAACAAGTTGAGCTTCGGTACCGACTGTTGTTTCGGCAAGATTAAAGGTATATACGGCATTTGCTGTTGTGGTTACTCCTTTGATTGCATAACGCCAGTTTCCATTGTCTTCGGTTGCAAAAATGATGTGACAAGCTAATCCAATCGGGATTTGTCCATAGTGTTCGCTAAACAAACCTTCAGCTGTGTACGTGTCTAATTTAGCCAGAGCATTTGTTCCTTCACCATCATAAGAAAGGTAAACAGCACTGTTTGTATTGTCATAACCTTCAGGAACGTCAACCAGAATAGTTGTTTTTGGTCTTGGATCACTGTAAAAACGATCCACGTTTGTCCATCCAAAGTTGCCAAAAGTTACATAATAATTGTTTCCTTCGCCTTGTACGCCACCTTTTCCGTCAGCGCCTCTAGCATCTTTCCAGGCTAGTTCGCCATCTTCATCAATAACTCCAGTCCATAAAGTCATTAAGTTATCAAAACCATTTGTTAGTGCCGTTGGAACAATCATGTTCATGTAGCATGAAGTTTGTAATTCGACTCCCCCCTGAGTTGCTTTGATGAAGAATTCACCCCCTGAGATTAACAAGTTTTTCTTTCCGTCTGCTGTAATTCCCATTGTTGGTTTATTGGTCACAAGCATATTTCCTTTATCAAAAAGTTCGACAAACTCAATATCAACTTGTCCCGTTACTGGATTCCCATTTTTGGTTAAACAGTCTCCGTTAATGTAAAGCTTGACACCCTTTGCGGATGTTAGAGTTACTACTCCGTTGCCCGCTGTCATGGTAAAATTTTGCGTGTTTCTTTTTAAGCCTTTTTCACTGATGCTTTTAAAAGCGGCTGCTGTTGGAGGAGAAAGTTTGATGTCTTCTCCGTCGCTGTTATCGCAGCTTGCGAAAATTGTCATAGCTATTATTAAAAGTCCGATTTTTCTAAAATTTGTTTTCATAATTTCTAGTTTTTATAAATCTGGCTTGATTGTTTCAAGTGGTTTTCAGATTTGGTTGTTAATTATAGGATTAAATCAATTTGGGTTTTGTTTTGTTACCCCTGTTTTCAAAAAAATAATTTTAAAGGCTTTTATATCGTTATATCAATTGGCTTTAAAAATTGTTACCCTGCTTTTGATTTTTTTTTATTTAAGCCGAAAGACATTTGTCTTCAAAGAGATTTCCGTCTTCATCAACAGCAACGAGAATGTCTTTTTTGCGGGAGAAATTTAGAATAAGATAAATCCATACAATCAGCCAAAAACCTAAAGTCATACAGCTGATGAATAAATGCAGTGCGTGATTGATTGCTTTTTTTTCTTTCGATAAAACTACATAAGGGAGTTTCTCACTATGTTCTGTAATTACAAAACCACTGCGTGTTTTGGCTGCGATTATTTCGTAAAAACGATCTAAATTTTTCTCATTTACAAATTGGTAACTTTCCATTTCTTTTAATTTTTTAAAGGTTTTTAAAAGACTTTTGTTTCGATAGATACAATTGACTGAATTATTGTTACCCATTGTTTTAAAATTTTTTGAGATTCTTTTTTTAAATTAGCTATTAAAATTTCTTTCTATGGATCAAAACAAAATTCATCCTGACCAAAAATATATCGATGGACTAGCCGCAAATGATTCGGTTGTAATCGAAATGATATATAAGAAGTATGCTCCAAAAGTGGTAATGTTTATTACCAACAACTCGGGAGATAAAGATCAGGCGCAGGATGTGATTCAGGAAATTATGATTTTGCTTTTTAATCAGGCGAAAGCCAAAACACTTCATTTGACTTGTCCATTTGATGCTTACTTTTTCCTATTATGCAAAAGACGATGGCTAAACGAATTGAAAAAATCATCTAACAAAGGGGTAACAATTTACGAGAATGTAGTATCTATCAATGAATCTGCACACGAACTAATTGCTCAAACAGAAGAATTTGACGAAAAACAAAAGCTTTTTGATACCATGTTTCAAAAACTGGGAGAGAAATGTCAGGAAGTTTTAAAACTTAGTTTCAGTTTAAAATCTATGGAAGAAGTGGCCGAAAAACTCAATGTAACTTACGGTTATGTTCGAAAAAAGAAATCGTTATGTGTGGGCCAGTTAACGCAGTGGATTCAGGAAGCGAAAAATTTTAACTCTTTAAAAAATAATTAATCATGAACGAAGAACGCTATATCTTATTTGATCAATATCTTCAGGGCGAACTATCCGTTGATGAAAGAAGCAATTTAGAGAAACAATTAGCCGAAGATCCAGAATTGGCATCGGCATTGGAAAGTTTCAAAGAAATGCATTTTCAATTAGAAAATAAATTCAGTCACGAACAGGAACGCGAAGTTTTTAAAGAAAATCTGACTCGAATTTCCAATAAATATTTCAACAAAAAGAAAACAAAAGTTGTTTCGCTTAAGCCTTGGTATCTGGCGGTTGCGGCTTCAGTGGCTATTATGTTTGCACTGTTTTATTTTGATTATAATCATTATCCGAATTTTGAAGATTACAATCATCCCGAAAGTGCTTATTTTACAGAAAGAGGTGTTTCTGAGGAGACATTAAAGAAAGCTGAAAATGATTTCAATGGCAAACGATATGAAAAAGCAATTCCGCTTTTTGAAAGTATTTTGAAAGAAGATAATTCACCAGAAATTAAATATTTCTATGGTGTTTCATTACTGCAAGTAAGCAAATACGTAAAAGCTGAAACTATCTTTAAAGAGTTAGAATCTGGAAATTCAGTCTATAAAGAAAAAGCAAAGTGGAATATGGCTTTATCTAAGTTGAAACAAGGAAAATATAAAGAATGTAAAGAGGTTTTACAGACCATTTCTCAGAATTATGAAGATTACGATGAAGTAGAACATTTATTAGAAGAATTGGAATAAATTTCAACTTTTTTAAAAAAAATTAGCTCTAATACGGGAAACCTCAATCGAATTTGGAATTTTAGTTCTAAATTCGATTTTCTTTTTAAAAGAATTGCCCCAAACGCAAATTAACTTAACCCAGAAATCTAAATGAAAAAAACTGTTGTAGTTTTTCTTGTTATGTTGTCGCAAACTATTTTTAGTGCTTCAAAAATTACTGAAGTAGAAAAATTGACTGCAACCTGTAAAGTATGGGGTTTCTTAAAATATTACCATCCGAAAGTAGCCAACGGAGAATTCAATTGGGACAATCAGCTTTTGGAGAAATTACCTAAAATTGAAAAAGCGCAAACCAAAGAAGAGTTTTCATTAATTCTAGAAAATTGGATCGATGAACTTGGTCCAGTACAAGAAATTGCGCCAATTATTATTCCAAAAGAGGTTGAACTTTTCGACAAAAACTTCGATTTAAGCTGGTTTAATAATAAACTTTTTTCTAAAAAACTTTCTAAAAAATTGAAATTTATTGAAGACAATAGATTTCAAAATGAAGAAGAATTTGGTTATGGTTTTGACGGTTTTAAAAAACTAAAAAACTATTTTGATTTGGATTATAATAATAAGAATTCTAGACTGTTAATGCTTTTTGCGTACTGGAATTTAATTGAATATTATTTTCCTTATAAATATATAATGGATCAAAAATGGGACTTGAGTTTAGAACAAGCATTGCCAGAAGTCAGAAATGCTACAACTGAATATGATTTCTATATTGTATTAAAAAAATTGTCGACTAAACTTAACGACACGCATGTTGAATTTGTGCTTTATGGAGATTTTCCTAAAACCGGAATTACTACAGGACGTTATTTACCAGCAACAGGTAAAATAATTGATGATAAATTGGTTATTACGGAGATTTTAGCAGATAGTTTGGCTGAAGCAAATAACATTAAAATAGGAACTGTAATTACTAAAATCAACGATAAAACTATCAAAGAACTTGCGGAAGAAAAGAGAAATTTAATTTGCGCATCAAACGAGTCGTCTTATTTGGATAAAGCCGTAAAGAGAATTTTGACTAGCGAATCTGAGAATGTTAAAGTTGAATTTTTATCTGATGGTAAGTACGAAACAAGAGCAATGATATGGTCTGATTATCATGATTCTCACAGAAATGAATTTAAAAAAGGAGCGCTAAAAAAGAAAGATAAATTTAAACTTCTCGATAATAATATTGGTTATGTTGATATGGGTGTAATAAAATCAAAAAACATTCCAGACATGATTGATGCGCTTAAATCGACAAAAGCAATTGTTTTTGATATGAGAAATTATCCGAATGATACTTGGAAAGAGATTTCAGATTTTTTAAACGCTGAGGAAAAGAAATTTTGTGATTATACCGAACCATATTTAAAATATCCAGGGAAATATCAATGGATAGAAGGACGAAAAGCGGGTTTTGCAAACAAAGACAATTATAAAGGAAAAGTAATTGTTTTGCTTAATGAAGACGCTTTTAGTCAGTCAGAATGGACAGCGATGTGTTTTCAAACTGCTGATAATACTACAATTATTGGAAGTCAAACCGCAGGTACAGACGGAAATGCAATTGATATTGATTTCAAAGGATTTCATACCAGATATACGGGACTTGGAGTTTATTATCCGGATCGTAGACAAACCCAACGTGTAGGAATTGTACCCGATATTGAAGTAAAACCAACAATAAAAGGAATTCAAGCAGGAAAAGATGAGGTTTTGGAACGGGCTTTGCTATATATAGAAACAGGAAAGTAAAGCACAATTTGTAATCCTGAAGAACGAAGGACCACACTAGTTAATTTGCGGAAAAAATGGGGGTTTTCTTTGCGAAGCTACTTGTGAGGTTCTTCGTTCTTCAAGAAGACAAAAATTTAGTTTTTAATTTGTAAACCTTTGTCAAAGTTTTTAAGCTTTGGCAAAGGTTTTTGTTTTTAAGTCATCTCAAAAAAGTAAAAATCCGTTTTCATCAGCGTTCCATTTCATCCGGAATTGGTATTCTTTTAATATTGTCGTAATTTTGACCACTTTAAAATTACAAGCCTTGAATTCAACACCCATAATTACCGATACTCACACGCATTTATATTCTGAAGAATTTGATCAGGATCGTGACGAAATGATGGAACGTGCCATTGCTGCTGGAGTAACCCGTTTTTTTATTCCTGCAATAGATGCTGCGGCAACTCAGTCTATGTACGATTTAGAGAAAAATTATCCTGATAATGTGTTCTTAATGATGGGATTGCATCCTACTTATGTGAAAGATAATTATCTGGAAGAATTACAACATGTAGAAACTGAATTATCAAAACGAAAATTCTATGCAGTTGGCGAAATCGGGATCGATTTATATTGGGATAAAACACATTTAAAAGAGCAGCAAATCGCATTTAAAAGACAAATTCAGTTGGCAAAACAACACAAATTGCCTATTGTAATTCATTGCCGTGAAGCTTTTGATGAAATCTTTGAAGTATTAGAAGAAGAAAAATCTGAAGATTTATTTGGGATTTTTCATTGTTTTTCCGGAACTTTAGAACAAGCATTACAGGCAATTTCTTACAATATGAAATTAGGAATCGGAGGTGTTGTGACTTTTAAGAACGGAAAAATTGATCAGTTTTTAAATGAAATTGATTTAAAACACATCGTTCTGGAGACAGATTCACCTTATTTAGCCCCAATTCCATATAGAGGAAAAAGAAACGAAAGCAGTTATTTGGTCAATGTTATAGCCAAGTTAAGCAGTATTTATGGTGTTTCTGAAGAAGAAATCGCCACAATTACAACTCAAAATTCCAAAGACGTTTTTGGGATTTAACCTGTGCCTTACAAAACTTTAATTTTTTTTTTGTTCTTTTGCCCACTTAAAACCAATATAAATAATGCAGAGATTTGATGCCATTCGACCTTTTTATGATTCCGAAATAAATGAAGCACTTCATGGTGTTGTCAATCATCCGATGATGAAAACCATGATGAACTTTACTTTTCCGGATGTGGAAGATGAGGTTTGGAAGGAACAATTAAAGAAAACACACTCAATTCGTGATTTCCAATGCAATTTTATTTATAACACCATTCAAAAAGTGCTTGAAAAAAGCTCTGAAGGATTAACGACTTCAGGTTTTGAAAAATTGGAACCCAATACTTCTTATTTATTTATCTCAAATCATAGAGATATTCTTTTAGATACTACATTATTAAATGTTTGTTTGTTCGAACATGGTTTGGTAATGACAGCTTCTGCGATTGGAGATAATTTAGTACAAAAGGCCTTTTTAGCAACTTTAGCCAAATTAAACCGAAACTTCTTGGTTTTACGAGGATTAACACCTAGAGAAATGCTTCAAAGTTCTAAACTTTTGGCAGAATATATGGGACAGTTATTGCTTCGCGAAAATCGTTCGGTTTGGATTGCGCAAAGAGAAGGAAGAACGAAAGACGGAAATGACGAAACCAATCCAGGAGTTTTAAAAATGATCGGAATGGGTTCTGATGAAGAAGATTTAATGACTTATTTTAAGAAATTAAAAATTGTTCCAGTTTCTATTTCTTATGAATATGATCCAACAGACGTGTTGAAAATGCCACAATTAATGGCAGAAGCCAATAACGAAGTTTACGTTAAAGATAAAAACGAGGATTTCATGACCATTATAAGTGGTATCATGGGAACTAAAAAAAGAATACACATTTCAGTAGGCGATGTTTTAGATACAGAAATCGATCAGATCGTGGCTGAAAATGATAATGCAAACAAACAAGTTCAGGCTTTGGCACAGACTATTGATGATGTTATTTTGAAAAACTATCAATTATGGCCGACTAACTTTATCGCATACGATATTTTAAACGAAACAAATAAATTTGCTGACAAATACAAAGAGAGCGAAAAACAACTTTTTGAGCGTCGTTTAGAAATGCGTATCGGAAGCGATAACCCTATTACAAGACAAGGGTTTTTGGCCATGTATGCCAATCCTGTTGTCAATAAATTAAAATACCAAGATGTCATCTAAAGCTAAAATATTACTGATTTATACCGGAGGAACTATCGGTATGAGTAAAGACTTTGAGACTGGCGCACTTAAAGCTTTCAATTTCGGTAAATTAATACAGAAGATTCCAGAAATCAAACAATTGGATTGCGAAATCGAATCGATTTCATTTGAACATCCAATAGATTCTTCGAATATGAATCCTGAAATGTGGACTAAAATTGCCACTATTATTGAAGAAAGTTATGCTTCTTTCGACGGATTTGTAGTGCTTCACGGATCGGATACTATGTCCTATTCGGCTTCGGCATTGAGTTTTATGCTGGAAAATTTATCAAAACCAGTAGTATTTACAGGTTCGCAATTGCCAATTGGAGATTTGCGTACCGATGCAAAAGAAAACCTGATTACAGCGATTCAGATTGCTTCACTTTTAGAAAATGGAAAACCAGTTATTAACGAAGTATGTTTGTATTTTGAATACAAATTATATCGCGGAAACCGAACTTCTAAAGTAAATGCAGAACATTTTAGAGCTTTTACAGCACCCAATTATCCGGAATTAGTAGAATCTGGTGTTCATTTAAAATTGAATAAACATTTATTTCTACCTATAAATAAAGATGCAAAACTGATTGTTCACAAAAGGCTGGATAATCATGTAGCGATTATTAAAATGTTCCCTGGAATGAGCGAAATTGTTTTGGCTTCAATCCTTGCTACATCTGGTTTACGCGGAATTGTTCTGGAAACTTACGGTTCTGGAAATGCACCAACAGAAGAGTGGTTTTTAAACTTAATAGAAAAAGCCATCAAATCGGGAATGCACATTGTAAACGTAACACAATGCTCAGGTGGAAGCGTAAACATGGGACAGTACGAAACCAGTACAGCCTTAAAATCACTTGGAGTTATTTCTGGAAAAGATATTACTACAGAAGCAGCAATTACAAAATTGATGTATTTGCTAGGTCATAATATTCCTCAAAAAGGTTTTAAAGAGATTTTTGAAACGGCTTTGCGTGGGGAGATTTCTTAGAGTTAAATTCCAATTTTTTTAAATTGTTTCGCCTGTTCGCTATCGCTCGGGTCCAAATTCCAAATACTTTGCGGTTAGAACTTTGTCAAAGTTTCAAACTTTGACAAAGTTGAAGGGTACAGTTTGTATTAACGAGTTCTTATTTGCAAAATAACCAGTTTAATTAAATGAACTTATATCACTTATATGGTTCAAAAAGTAAAAAGTAAAATTTGAAATTTATTTTTTGGAATTTCCGTAAGGAACAGGGCAAGTCTCCAATTCATCTGAAGCTTTATGTTTTTTATAATACACATAAACAACAACAGAAATAATACAAATAATTCCCTGAATGGCAACGGTAGCTCTTACTCCAAGAGAGTGAGAAACATACCCAATAATTAGACTTCCAACAGGAATCATTCCCTGATACGCCATCATATAATAACTAATACTTCTGGAACGCATATTAACAGAACTGTGTGTTTGAATGTAAATATTGATAGATGAGGTTTGTCCCATCATTCCGATTCCGCTTAAAGTCATACAGATTAGAGCAATTGTTATGCTGCTTGAAATGGCTAGAATAATGACGCTGAAACCTAAAAGTAAACTTGCGGCAATCATCAATTTGCTCATGTTTTCAGCAGATTTTAGATTGGCTAAATAAATGGCAGATAAAACAGAACCAATTCCGGCAGCGCTTTCAAACCAGCTAAAAGTTTCGGCATTTCCTCTAAAAATATCTTTGGCGAAAACTGGCATCAAAGTGTTGAACGAAATTACAAACAAACTACTGCAGGTTAACATTAAAAGCATTCTCGCCATTTCGGTTTCTTTTTTTACATAATCCAGACCTTCAACTAAATCGTCCAGCATGTTTAATTTGTTTTCGGCTTTAATGTGCGGTGTAATTTTCATCATCATTAATGAAATCAAAACAGGAACATAACTAATGAAATTCCCAATAAAACAAATATCTTCACCATATTCGTGCAGAATGATTCCGGCAAGCGCAGGACCCGCGATACGTGCAAAATTGTTCAAAGTTGAGTTAAGTGCAACTGCATTCGGAAGATTTTCTTTATTGTCGACAATATCAATCATCATGGTCTGACGACAGGTCATATCAAAAGCATTGATAATTCCCTGAATAAGACTCAAAGCCAAAATAAAATTGATATTGTAGATTTTAAGATAAATAAGCAAAGCCAAAGTTCCTGCCTGAAGCATGGCAAGAGATTGTAAAAACAACATGGTTTTGTGTCTGTCATAACGACCAATAATACTTCCGGCTAATGGAGCCAGAAATAAAGAAGGAATCATACTTAAAAAAGTCGCTAATCCAAGCAAAAAAACAGATCCTGTTATACTGTAAACCATCCAGCTTACGGCCGTTTTTTGCATCCAGGTTCCAATAACAGAAACAGATTGACCGTAGAAAAATAACTTGAAATTTTTTGATTTTAACGCTTTAAACATGACTTGAAATTATTTGATACAAAGGTCGGGATTATGATTTCATTAGAAAAATTAATAATTTTACTTATAATAAGTATTAAAACTTATCAATATGGAAATCTATCAACTCGAATATTTTATTAAAACCGCTGAAGTTTTGCACTTTACCAAAGCGGCAGAATTGTGTTTTGTGACGCAATCGGGACTTTCGCAGCAAATTAAAAAACTGGAAGAAGAACTCGGAATGCCTTTGTTTAAGCGAATTGGTAAAAAAGTACAATTGACAGAAGCTGGTTCTGTTTTTTTAATTCATGCCAAAAAAGTAGTCGAAAATGTCGAAAATGGAAAACAGGCTATTGAAGATTTAAACGAAATGATTGGCGGAGAACTTAGAATTGGGGTTACCTATATTTTTGGTCTTTTAATTTTACCCGTTGTAAATACGTTCGCCAAAACCTACCAAAATCTAAGAATTATAGTAGAACATGGCACAACCGAAGTTTTGGAACAGAAATTACTGGCAAATGAATTAGATTTGGTTTTGGTAATTTCGTCGCATGAAATTGGGCCTCCAATTCAAAAAGTGTTTTTGTTTACATCCAATATGGTAATGGCAGTTGCTAAAACAAATTCTTTAGCGGTTTTAGAAAAAATGCCATTTAAAAAAATAGAAGAAGTACCATTGATTCTTCCCGGAAAAGGATCGAATTCTAGGGAATATGTTGAAATATTGTTTGCAAAACATCATATGAAACCGAAGATTTCTATAGAGTTAAATTCGATTAATGCCTTGCTGCAAATGGTAGAAAATAGTGACTGGGCAACAATTGTAGCAGAAAAGGCATTGAAAGGTTGGGAACATAGTCTTAAAGCGATTCAGATTACAGGAGTTGTGACCAAGCGCGATTCTTACATGTTAACGATCGGAGGTTATCAAAAAAAAGCGGTCAAACTATTTATGGAAGAATTCAGAAAAAGCATAAACGAATCTTAAATTTACTTTGTTAAACTCATTTTTTTTTGTGTTATTTGCAGACCAAATTAGAAAGGTGTCCGAGTGGTTTAAGGAGCTAGCCTGGAAAGCTAGTATATGGGTAACTGTATCGAGGGTTCGAATCCCTTCCTTTCTGCTAAAAATAAAAACCTCAGTTTACGCTGAGGTTTTTTTATGCTTGTAATTTTCTGTAATCTATTCAAAAACGATTTTTTTTGAAGATTTAGGAATTTTTACGATATGAAAAGGTTGTGCAACGTTTTGGATCACACTTAATTGTAGGTTTTCTATTTTAATGAAAATTTTACCAGAACGCATTGTGACCTTAGTAATATCTATCGTGGTTGCACTATTACTTTGCTTATAAAAGGCGACAATAAGTTGGAATTTAGAAAAATCTATATCAGTTTCTTTTAGAGACTCTTCAGTATGATACTTATCCGTTTCATTCATTTTTTTCTTTAAAGCTTCCCAAGTTATAAGATCTTTAATTACTATATTCTGTTGTTTAATAGTTGAACCGCGTAAAGCTCCTTGTCCAACTGATGTAAATGTAATATTTTCAGTTGTTTTATCGTTGTCGTCGTTTGAACAGCCGACAAATAAAAATATAGCTGCAATTAAAATTAGGTTTTTCATTTATTTAGGTTTGATGGTTACAAAATTAAAGAAATAATATGCTGTATTTTAATGAGATAGCGATATGGTGAAATGGTTGCGTTGTTGTGTCTAAAATTTTGTCAAATCAATTCTCGAACATCAAATAGTGTGGGAACTTGCAATGAAATAAAACGTCAATAGATTGAATTTAGAAATTCTCTCTATTTAATGAGTAGTTTTTTCTATTGGTGGATTTGCATAAAAAAAGAGATCTAAAAGATCTCTTTTCCATATTATTTTTAGGAATTATTTTCCATTCAACAATTTCTCCAGATATTCATTTTTTTCTTTTTCAGCTTGCAATAAACGTTCGTAAAGTTTTTTATTTTCCTCATAAACTTCAACCAATTTATCTAATGGATTGAATGTACAATGATTAGATTGCGGAGCAACAATACTTCCATTAATTTCATTATCGTAGATATTATTAAAATAATTAATCACATTTTCTTCAGAAAAGTTTTTAATTGCTTCAACAGTAACACCAAGTGCTTTTGCCACTTCTTTCAGTTTTTCGTCGTCTATGGTTTCGCTGTTTTCCATAGCAGAAATTGCTTGCTGATTTGTTCCTAAAGCTTGCGCCAATGCCTCTTGTTTCATGTCTTTCAATTCACGAATTCGGCTAATTTTGCGTCCTATGTGATATGGTTTTGTTGCTGTGCTCATCAATCAAAGGTATTTTAAAATTCTTAAAGAAAATAGATTTCAGTAAAAAACAGGTTCTTTTTTGTAAGATACGGTTTTCATTTTCTAAACAAAAGTAACGCTTTTCGAATGAGTTTTTATCGAAATAAAGATTATCTTTAAAGTAGTAAACAAATAATTCATGAGAATAATAATTGGTTTTACAATGGTTTTCCTTTTTTGTTCCTGCGCTTCATTTTCAGATAAAATGGTTAAGGATAACAAATCTCCCTTATTAGAAAATGATTTATCAAAGCTGGAAGGTAAATACGAACTGTTTCCAGACTTGAAGTATGATGAAAAAGGAAATGTTCAAACCATAGATTCTCAGGAATCTCGCTCGAGATATAACCTGAATTATTTCGTAAAGTCAGAAAAATCAAAAGTCGATTATTCAGATTCTTATAGTGTTGAGGTAAAACTTTTGAATAAAAACCTACTGCAGTTTATTACTAAAAAAGACAATGAAATAATGGAGAATGCCGAAGTAGGTGGCGAACTAAAAAACGGATTTTTCTACTTGGATAATAAATACCTAAAACGCAATGGAGTTCCATATCTTGCTGGCGGTTACGATAATCGTAAAACCAGAATCGGACTTTCTAAAGATAACGGACTTTTGGTGAATTATGCTTATGATAATTCTGGTGCTGTATTGTTTATGTTTTGGGCTGGATCTGCTTACAATCTGGGATTTCATTATAAAAAAATAGAATAATGTATCATTACTATTTTCGTCCCGGTTATAAGTCAGAAAATCTTTTGATTGAAGTTTTCGATGGCGCAGAAAATGAATCTTTTGTTCCAGATTTTGTTTCAGCCATAAGCGAAATACAGCCTAAAATTATAGAAGTTTCAGATTTATGGATGAATGATGAAATTCTACTCTCTTATGATTCTGAGATTGGACAATTTACACTTTCAAAAGACATTTGGGGTTTTGCTTTTATAATGGCCGAAAATAATCAGGATGGTTTAATCCGCATTAATTCGATATTGCAAAATTCGAAATGGTTTAAAAAAGTTGAGGTTGATTTCGAAAAGTACCGATAGCATTTTCTACAATCTGATCTCAAATAAACTAAAAAAACCTTCCTTATAATGTTCAGGTAATTCGTTTGTCCATTCTATAGTACTTATTCCTTTGTATTCAAAACCGCAGCTGGTAAATGATGAATCTTCAAAGATAAGCCTTTCGCGATCTTTAAGCAGTTGAAATATTTAATTTATGTTTTTTATTAAAGAGAAACCAGAATATATTTTGTCCTAAAAACATTGAAAACAACAAAAAGATAGTGCTGAAAAGTTATACTCAAAATACGGTTTCCCACATTATTTTATTCTAGAAATTATATATATTTGGCTCCTGTGTAATATAAATAACTTGATGGATTTACCTCCTTATTCGCCAGGATTGCATAAACTGGTTACTTTACAGGTCGACAAAACTTCGAAACTTACTGACAGTAGTGGTTTTGTTGCCGTTACGAATTCTATTTTAGAAAAATACGAACTTGAGAAGGTTGGGGCAGTGGTTCACGACTTTGAAAATGATAGTTTTACGATTTCGTACTGCCTAAAAGAATCACATATTTGTATACACACTTGGCCAGAATACAATCAGCTTACTTTAGATGTTTATTTGTGCAATTATCTTCAGGATAATTCGGCAAAAGTACGCGCCGTAATGACAGATTATGTGGCTTATTTTGAAGCAGAAATTATTAAAGATTTTGAAATTAACCGATAAGAGATGAAGATTCCTTGTTACGATTGTAATACAGAAACCGAATTAGAGGTTGGTTTTGAAGTAGTAAATTTTGTTTGTCCTAAATGTCACAGCGTATATGTACGTGATGATGAGGGACAATTTCGAAGAAGAAATAAATATACTAATATACTTCAAGATTATCCTCTAGAACTTGGCGATATTGGGTATTTGAAAGGAAGCGAATACAAGGTTACAGGTATTTTGAAGAAAAAAGTGAATCCAGATTTTACCTGGAATGAGTTTATTCTACAGAATGAAGCTAAAGAGTTTCTTTATTTATCGGTTTCGAATGGGCATTGGATGATGCTTACCGAAATGGAAAAAATGGATACACTAAAAAAAGGCATTAAAGTTCTAAATCATAATAATGAAAGATATGATTTATACGAACATTCAGATGCTCAAATTATAGATGCACAAGGTTTTTTTGATTTTGAACTTCGACCTAGATTAATTCATTTGGCCGAATTTATAAACCCACCCTATATTATTTCTATTGAAAAAATGAATAATGTAGAGACCGCTTTTCATGGCGAGTATGTGAGAAAAAGTGTCATCAAAAAAGCATTTCCTAAAAGAACAATGCCCTATCAGTCTGGAGCTGGAATGATTGAGCCTTCTAGATTTGATCTTACCAATACTGCTGTTATTTTCTGTTTCTTTGCCTTGCTGATTTTAACCGCAAACTGGTATATTTATAGAGATCAGGTGGAGCAAAAAGTTTTTGACAGTACTATTAAATTCAGCGAATTTGATCAAAAAGAAATGACCAGTCCATCGTTTGTGCTCAATGGCGCTTCGGCTCCTATGACGATTAATGTTTCGACGGGTGTCAATAATTCATGGGCCAACTTAAATATCGCTTTAATTAACGAAGACAACGGTAATGAAATTTATGCTAATAAAGATATAGAATACTATTATGGTAGTTCTGATGGAGAATCTTGGACAGAAGGTAGTCAGTCTGAGAAATTTAATATCTGTGGTGTAAAAGCGGGGAAATATCATCTTTCGATCACGCCGATGAAAGCTCCCGAAGATCTTTCAAATAGTACAATGAATGTAAGTGTAGTATGGAATCAGCCTTCAAACCGAAATGTTTGGCTGGTTATTATTGGTATGGTTGTGCTTTATTTTATAATACGATATGCTAGGAACGAATTTGAAAAAAAGAGATGGGCGGATAGTTCCTACTCGACTTACGGATAATTAATTATGAATAGAATTTCTAATTTCTTTACAAATAATTGGGCTCCGCTAGCAATTGGATTCTTTTGTTTTGGCGTTTACATCTATTTTGCCCTTGCAGGAAATAGAATTTGCGATTGCGAAACCACAGAAAAATACAGACCAACCAGCTCAGGAAGCCGTGCATCTTATAATCATTTTTACCACAAATAAAAACTTTAACAATATGGAATTAATTCACGCTCAGCCAATAGTAAATTCAATTATTTATTCTCTTTTAGGGATTGTGATCTTGCTAATTGGTTATTTTATTATCGAAAAACTGACTCCAGAAAATACCTGGAAAGAAGTGGTAGAAAAAAATAATGTTGCTGTTGCTATAGTTTTGGCAGCGTTTATCATTGGAATTTCCATGATTATTAGTGCCGCAATTCATGGGTAAAAAGTTTCTTAGGTTTGAATTTCTTTTACTCTTTGCCGTATTTATAATTGCCACCTGCGGACTAATTTACGAATTGGTTGCAGGAACGCTGGCGAGTTATTTATTAGGCGATTCGGTAAAACAATTTTCGTTTATTATTGGCGTGTACCTATTTTCGATGGGTATTGGCTCTTTTTTTTCAAAGTTTTTTCATAAAAATCTACTCAACACATTTGTAGAAATCGAAATTCTGGTCGGACTTATCGGAGGATTGAGTTCGGTGGTTTTGTTTCTATTATTTGAAAATGTTGGGTCATTTCAGTTCATTTTATATTTATTTGTTTTCGTAACCGGATTTTTAGTTGGTTTAGAGATTCCGCTTTTAATGAATATTTTAAAAGATAGAGTCGAATTCAAAGATCTGGTTTCGAATGTTTTTACATTTGATTATATCGGAGCATTATTGGCTTCAATCTTGTTTCCGTTGGTTTTGGTTCCGAAATTAGGAATCATGGGAACTTCTCTTTTCTTCGGAATGATTAATGTGAGTATTGCGATCGTTTTATGTTTTCTTTTGAAAAGAGAATTAAAAAACGTTTATTTTTTGAAAGCAAAAGCCGTTTTCTCATTTGTATTATTGCTTGGAGTTTTTGTTTTTTCGAATGACATTCTCGCGTATTCAGAAGGAAAGTTATACGGAGAAAATATCATTTATACCAATTCAACACCGTATCAGCGTATCGTTTTAACGCATAATAAGAGCGATTACAGACTTTATTTGAATAACAACTTACAATTTAGTTCGGCTGATGAATATCGTTATCACGAGGCTTTAGTGCATCCCGCAATGTCAATGGCAAAAAGTGTTAAACATGTTTTGGTTTTGGGCGGAGGTGATGGTTTGGCAGTTCGTGAAATCTTGAAATATAAAGACGTTGAAAAAGTAACTTTAGTCGATTTGGACGAAGGAATGACAAAGTTGTTTAAAACAAATACAGTTTTAACCAATTTCAATCAAAATTCGCTGAACAACCCTAAAGTTACCGTAATCAATACAGACGCCTACATTTGGGCAAAAAGCTGTAAAGAGCAGTTTGATGTTGCGATAATCGACTTTCCAGATCCGTCCAATTATAGTTTGGGGAAATTGTATTCGCTGAATTTTTATGAGACTATTAAAACTATTTTAAAACCAGATGCAGCGGTCGTAATTCAGACTACTTCGCCTTATTTTGCGCCAAAATCTTTTTGGTGTATCAATAAAACCGTGATGCAGGTTTTTCCGCAGGTCGATGCGTATCACGCCTATGTTCCGTCATTTGGAGAATGGGGTTATACGCTTGCCATAAATGGTTTTGGAACTACTTTTAATTCCGTAAACCGAAAAGCAGACAAATTGAAATTCTATAATTATCAATTTGACCGTTTCAATTATTTTACCAACGATATGATTTCGAATCAAGTTGAAATTAATCGTTTAGACAACCAGATTTTAGTACGTTATTTTGATGAAGAGTGGGGAAAATTGCAATAAATCCAGAAGAAATTTTATAAAAGGCGTTGGAGCTTCTTTGCTTTTAATTCCGTTTCTGCAGTTTTGTTCTGATAAAATTGCGGTGCTAATGATTCGTTTGTCTGGAACCAAACATTTGCTCGGACATCGTTTATGGATCAAGGATTTTCCAAAACCGACGAAACAAATTGAGATTCCGTATTTGATTGTTGGCGGTGGAATTTCGGGTTTGAGTGCAGCTCGACAATTTCAAAAAAGAGGAATTTCAGATTTTTTAATGGTAGAATTGGAAAATCATTTGGGAGGAAATTCTTCAAACGGAGAAAACAAATATTCGAAATATCCTTTGGGTGCGCATTATTTGCCTTTGCCGAATTTTCAGGACAAAGAATTGCTTCAATTTTTAGAAGAAGAAAAAATAATTCTGGGTTACAACGAAAAAGGATTTCCCATTTTTGATGAATTGCAATTGACTTTTGCACCAGATGAACGTTTGTTTTACAAAAACAATTGGCAGGAAGGCGTAGTGCCAAAAGAAGGAAATTTAATTTCGGATGATTTGGAGTTTAATAAATTCTTCAAACAAATGGATGTTTTTAGAACTTCTAAAGGAGAAGATCAAAAGTATTTATTTGATATTCCGATGTACCTTTCTTCAAAAGATGAAAAGACTAGATCTTTAGATAAAATCACAATGAAACAATGGTTTCAAGACAATCATTTTACTTCTGAGCCGCTGTTTAATTATATCGATTATTGCTGTAAAGACGATTTCGGTTTAGGAATTGAATACGTTTCGGCTTGGGCTGGAATTCATTATTTTGCAGGAAGAAAGCAAGATAGTACACCCGAAAAACATGATAGCGTTTTGACTTGGGCCGAAGGAAATGCCCGCTTGGCAACTCATCTGAAAAAATATACTAAAGATAAATCATTGCAGAATCATTTGGTTTATGAAGTGAAAATTGAAAATCAAAAAGTGGTGGCAAAAGCTTTTGACGATGCAACAAAAACGTCTGTTGAAATTGTTGCTGATAAAGTAATTATGGCTTCACCACAATTTGTAAATCAATATTTGATTCCAGATCGAAAAACGTTTATAAAAGATTTTCATTATACGCCTTGGCTCTTAGCGACTTTGATTGTCAATGATTTATCCGATAATTTTAGTTTTCCACTTTCGTGGGATAATGTCATTTACGATGCCAAAGGTTTGGGTTATGTTTACGATCAGCATCAGACTGTAAATCAGGTTCAGGATAAAAAAGTGATTACGTATTATTATAGTTTTTCATCTGGAGATTTAAGGAAAACCAGAAAAGAACTTTATAAAAAAGACAAAGAATATTGGAAACAATTTGTTCTAAATGATTTAAAAATCGCGCATCCCGATATTGAAGAATATACAGAAGATATTGAAGTTTTTCTTTTAGGTCACGGAATGATTTCGCCTGCGCCAGGATTTATTTTTGGTGAAGCAAAGAAACAAGCCAAACAAAATATTGAAAAGAAGATTTATTTCGCGCATACCGATTTATCTGGCATTTCTATTTTTGAAGAAGCTTTTCATCAAGGAATTAATATTGTAAATGAGATTTTAGATGGAACAACCGTGGATTCATAAAGCCAAAACCGATTTAACTTTTATCATCTGGCCCTCGTTTTTTGTATTGGCGATTATCTTTATTTTTCAGGATTATATTACTGAAATTGAGGGAAATTATTCTTTTTACACATGGCTTTTCCTGATTGTTTTTATTGATGTAGCACACGTTTATGCGACATTATTCAAAACGTATTTTGTTGCCGATGAATTTCAGAAACAGAAACGCAGATTGATTCTTTTGCCTCTTTTTTGTTTTGTTATCGGAATTGTGCTTTTCTCCTTTGGAAGTTTAGTATTTTGGTCGTTTTTGGCTTACGTCGCTGTTTTTCATTTCATCAGACAGCAATACGGATTCATGAGATTGTATGCGAGAAAAGAAGTAAAAACCAAAATCTCGGTTTGGATTGATAATTTAGCGATTTATGCTTCAACGGGATTTCCAATGCTGTATTGGTTTTTTTCGTCAAAGCGAAAGTTCAACTGGTTTGTAGAAAATGAGTTTTTTAGGTTTGAAAATCAATTGATTTTAGAAATTCTGTTTTGGATTTATATTGCAATTTTGATTTTGTATGTAGTTTATACTGTTGTGAAATCCATTCAAAATCGCTTTTTTAATATCCCGAAGAACAGTATTATTTTGGGAACTGCGCTGTCTTGGTATTTCGGAATCGTTTATTTTAATGACGATTTGATTTTTACTTTACTGAATGTAGTTTCGCATGGAATTCCATACATGGCTTTGGTTTATTTTAAAGAAATTGACGGGAAATCGGAAGTAGAATTGGGGCGTTTGTCTTTTTTAAAACAATGTAAAGGACTCTTGATTTACATTGGAATTCTTTTAATAATTGCCTTTTCGGAAGAATTTCTTTGGGAGCTTTTTGTCTGGAATGAAAACATCAGCGTGACGAATTTTGATTTTTCGAGCTGGCAGATTTTATTGGTTCCTTTGCTGACGGTTCCTCAGTTTACACATTATTTATTGGATGGTTTTATCTGGAAATCTAAAAAGTGATGTTTTTACTTCTAATAAAAATCAAAACTTCCAATCTAGCCCCGATAGGAGCGATATCCTTTTGTGTTGGGGTTCAACACAAAAGATATAGCGAATAGCGGGAGTAAACGTTGTTTTGAAAATGAATCTTCTGCTGCTGAAAATTAATTTTGTAAAGCTGTTCTAATTTTCGGCATCATTTTATCAACAAACATTTTATATGCGTTTTCGGAAGGATGCAAACCGTCTGATGCCACCAAACTTGGATTATTAAGTCCTTCGCGGGTTATTTCTGTAATCGATACAAATGCAATTTGATTGTTGTTACAGTAGTTTTCTGCAAAATTATTGTATTGGGTAATTTCTGCCGAAATTTTGTTGCTTTGATCTCCAGCAAGACTTTTTCCGTAAGGTGTGTAAGCGTAATCTGGAATAGAAATTACCACAACATTTTTTTTGTCACCTTTTGCAAGCATAATGGCTTTGTTGACCAATTCGGGGAATTGTTTCTCGTAAAGAGAAAAGTTTTTGTGCTGATATTGATTATTGACGCCAATTAAAAGCGTTACCAAATCATAATTAGATTCTGGTTTTTGAGATTCGATTGCCGAAAGTAAATCAGCTGTTGTCCAGCCCGTTGTAGCAATTATTTTGAGCGAAATAGTACTGGAATACATTGCGGTCAAACTTGTTTTGAGTTGTTCGGGAAAACGACAGGTAGCACAAACGCTTTGGCCAATTGTATAACTGTCTCCTAAGGCTAAATAATTTATAGAAGTTGCAATGGGAGGATTTGGCGTTACAGGCGGGTTTGTAACAGGTGGAGTAGTTGTAACAGGCGCAGGAGTATTTTCGTCTGAATTACAGCTCAGAAGAAACACAGAAAGGATAATAGTAACTATTTGTTTAAACTCTGATTTCATAATTTGTTTAAATTAATTGAGGTCGCTTTAAACAAATAGTTACGTGAAATATGTTGTTTTGGATTTTAAACCATTTCGGTTTTCATCAAGATATCTTCTTCGATGGCATTCCAAAGTCCGATACGTTTTTCTAGGGCAAGAATAGAAACTTCTTCTACTTCTTTCCATTTTTGTGCATCATCTTCACATAATTCTGTGATCATTTGCATGGCCATTGGTCCGTGTTCATCAGCATCCAGTTCGATATGTCTTTCAAAATAGTATAATAATTTTGTCAAATCGGTTTCTGGAAGGTTTTTCTGGAAATTTTTCAGAATTTGAGTAAACATACTCGGAATCAAATCTTCTCTTCCAAAAGTAAAGGCTGCTGCAATTTCGTGTGGTTTTCCTTCTTCGATTACTCTAAAAGTAAAATCAAGGAAAGCTTTTACATTTGGTTGCATTGGACTTTGTTTAATAGCAACAAATATATTATGAAGAGAATGTACTTCTGATAAGAAACTTAAAATTCCGGTTGTATTGGCGCCACAAGCTTCCATTGCTTCTAGATACATTTCGTAATGGCTTTGTCTTCTTCCGTCCAATGTTAAATCGGTTTCTTCTGCAAGAACAATTTCGTTGATTAAATATCGTGTATCTGGATTTTTAGTAGCAAACCAAGGTGTTGTAGTACAAGTAAGTTTGGCTTGTAATGCTTTTAATAAAGACATAAAATCCCAAACTGCAAAAACGTGGGTTTCAAGAAAACTATGCAGGTCGTCTATGCTTTGAATCTTATTGTATAAAGAATGGTTTAATAGTTGGTCTTTTTGTGGTTGGATGCTTTTGTTTATCGTTTCGATATTCATTTTTGGAAAAATTTTGATGCAAAGATAAAAAGCTTCTTTGTTAGAAGAAGCTTTTTAGATTGATTTTGTATATATTTTAATAATTATCAATTATTTAAATGCTGGAATTCCGGTTACATCCATTCCGGTAATCAATAAATGTATGTCATGAGTTCCTTCGTAAGTAATAACACTTTCAAGGTTCATCATGTGGCGCATAATTGAGTATTCGCCAGTAATTCCCATACCTCCGAGCATTTGTCTGGCTTCACGAGCGATGTTAATTGCCATGTTTACGTTGTTGCGTTTTGCCATCGAAATTTGTGCAGTTGTAGCTTTGCCTTCGTTTCTCAAAACACCTAAACGCCAGGTTAATAATTGTGCTTTTGTGATTTCGGTAATCATTTCGGCTAATTTTTTTTGCTGTAATTGTGTTCCTCCAATTGGTTTTCCAAACTGAATTCTTTCTTTAGAATATCTTAAAGCCGTATCATAACAATCCATTGCGGCACCAATTGCTCCCCAGGCAATTCCGTAACGAGCTGAATCTAAACAACCAAGTGGAGCTCCAAGACCAGATTTATTTGGTAAAAGATTTTCTTTTGGTACTTTTACATTATCGAAAATTAATTCGCCGGTTGCAGAGGCGCGAAGTGACCATTTATTGTGTGTTTCTGGAGTTGTAAAACCTTCCATACCACGCTCTACAATTAAACCGTGAATTCTTCCTTCTTCATTTTTAGCCCAGACAATAGCAATATCAGCAAAAGGTGCATTTGAAATCCACATTTTGGCACCATTTAAAAGATAATGATCTCCCATATCTTTAAAATTGGTAATCATACTTCCAGGATCAGAACCGTGATCTGGTTCGGTTAAACCAAAACAACCAATAAATTCTCCTGTTGCCAGTTTTGGAAGGTATTTCATTCTTTGTTCTTCATTTCCATATTTCCAAATTGGATACATAACTAATGAAGATTGGACAGATGACGTAGATCGAACACCAGAATCACCTCTTTCGATTTCCTGCATGATTAAACCGTAAGAAATTTGATCTAATCCTGCGCCGCCATATTCAACTGGAATATACGGTCCAAAACCACCAATTTCTCCGAGACCTTTAATAATTTGTTTCGGGAATTCAGCTTTTTGAGCATATTCTTCTATTATAGGAGAAACTTCTTTTTTTACCCACGCACGAGCAGATTCGCGAACCAATTTATGTTCATCGGATAGTAAATCGTCTAAGTTATAGTAATCTGGAGATTGAAATAGGTCTGGTTTCATGTTTTTAATTTTTAACAAAACAAATTTACACAATAAAAATATAACAAATACATGTTATTTTGTTATATTTATTTATGTCAAAAATAAAATTAATAGGAATTTGGCAAATAAATTGTAGTTTATTGATAATTTATAGACTATTTTTGAATACCAAAACTAAATTAAATGAGGCTGATCATCTCTTTTTTATTTTTATTCGTACTTAATACTAGTATGGCTCAACCTACAAAAGAGCTTACTGAACAGGAGTATTTAGATCTGCAAGATAAGATTCGCTTCGCCATAAATGGAGATTTCGATGAGGGATTGTCATATCTTGAAAAATTATACCAATCAAAAAATGAGGAGCGACTAGCATTTGCTTATTCTGCTGGATCCTATTTATATCAATTAAAAGGTGACGTAGTTAAGTCTGATCACAGATATGAAGAGGCATTAAAGCATTTACAGAAAATTCCGGAATCGGATAGGAAAACAAAACTTCATTCTTATATATGTAATTACAGAGGATTGACTTATTGGAAACGTGGTAACTATGGTAAAGCTCTTAGTAATTATCAGGAAGGAATTAAATTATCGACCAAGATTAATGATGTAATTCAGATTGTAAAATTTAAAGCCAATATTGCATTACTAAATGAAGGTGTTGGAAATTATCAATTATCAATTAAAATTTTAAGACAGAATGATGCTTTTTTGGACAAAAATGAAAATCTCTATGAAAAAGAGCAGTTTCAGAATTCAAAAAGTAATACTTATACCAATTTAGGTAACTGTTATGAAGGATATTATTCCAAAAACAGAGATAAAGTTGAACTTTTAGACTCTGCCGAATATTTTTATAAAAAAGCAATCTCTTATTCTGATAAATTTATTGATAATAAAATTACTTCCAAATTAAGCTTAGGAAACATCTATCTGTTTAAAAAAGATTTTGATAGTGCCGAAAAGATCTATTACGATATCTCATTTTATTCTAAGCAAACCAATAACGAATCGTTGTTTCAGATCGCAAGTTATAATTTGGGAGATCTGTATTATTCTCTTAAAAAATATGACAGAGCACTTATTTTCTTAAAAAAGGTAGATTCTATTAGTGTAAAAAACAAAACTATTGATAATAGCTATTTTAAGTCAAATTATATTCAGGCAAAAATTTATAGTATTAAGAACGAACCAGAACTTGCCTACAAACACTCCAAATTATATTTGGATTCATATGAAAAATATGAAGGAAATATGAGAGAAGAAGCTCTGGATGTTAACTATAAACTTGGTACAGCTGACTTAAGTGATGAAATGTTAAGTGTACAAGAAAAGTATAAATATGAGGTATTCTGGAATAAAGCTTTAAAAATATTTTACGTAATTCTTGTAATAGGAATTATCTTCTTCCTGATTAAAAATATTAGAGATAAAAATAAAGCTCAGAAGAAAATGAATGCTTTAATAGAAGAATTTAAAGCAAATCTGGAGAAAAAAGAACTTGAAAAAGCTGAAATTGAGAAAACACAACAGGAAATACCTGTAGTTGAAATTGCTGAACTTGAAGATGTTCAGCTCAAAAAAGAAAATGCTAATTTGAGTATTGACGAGGCTAAAGAAAATAAAATCGTAGAGAAATTATTAGCACTTGAAGAAAAATTAGAATACCTCAATGCAGATTTTACGCTTTCGTACGCTGCTAAGAAAATAAAAACCAACACGACTTATTTGTCTTACGTAGTAAATAAAAGATTTGGAAAATCTTTTGGAGAATACTCTAACGAATTAAAAATAAATTATGTAATTAATCAAATGATTACGAATCATCTGTATAGAAAATATTCAACCCAGGCTATTGCTGAAAGTGTAGGGTTTAAAAATGCTGTTTCTTTTGCAAAATCATTTCGCAAAAGAACTGGAGTATCTCCAGCTCAATTTGCGAATAATATATAGGTAAGAAAAAATCAAGGATTTCCGTTTCCACCATTGTTTTTTCTTGGATCATTAGGATCTATGTCGTCACCACCGCCAATAATTGTTTTTTGCTCTTTTTTAGAGATTGTTTCTGTTTGGAAATCTTTGAATGTGAATATTTTAGTTTTCATGATTTTAAATTTTTTGGATTAGCTTTTCAGTAAGTTTTCTTTCGATTGGTAATTAACCGTTTCCGTTTCCACCATTGTTTTTTCTTGGATCATTAGGATCTATGTCGTCACCACCGCCAATAATTGTTTTTTGCTCTTTTCTAGAGATTGTTTCTGCTTGGAAATCTTTGAATGTGAATATTTTAGTTTTCATGGATTTTAATTTTTTTGGATGAGATTTTCTTTATGTTTTTATTTCAATTGGTGATTAACCGTTTCCGTTTCCACCATTATTTTTTCTTGGGTCATTAGGATCTATATCGTCACCACCGCCAATAATTGTTTTTTGCTCTTTTCTAGAAATTGTTTCTGTTTGGAAATCTTTGAATGTGAATATTTTAGTTTTCATGATTTAAATTTTTTTGGATGAGATTTTCTTTATGTTTTTATTTCAATTGGTGATTAACCGTTTCCGTTTCCGCCATTGTTTTTTCTTGGATCATTAGGATCGGTATCATTTCCACCGCCAATAATTATTTTTTGCTCTTTTCTAGAAATTGTTTCTGTTTGGAAATCTTTGAATGTGAATATTTTAGTTTTCATGATTTAAATTTTTTTGGATGAGATTTTCTTTATGTTTTTATTTCAATTGGTGATTAACCG
>NZ_DASWYK010000017.1:0-16359 GCF_036405015.1 Flavobacterium sp.
AAAAGTTAACGAATTCATAAAATCTAAAGTTTTTTTTAAACTTTTTTTGCTTCATATTTGCCAAACCAACCAATCTATTTTTAAAATCTATGAAGAAAACTTTACTATTTTTATGCTTCTTTGGAAGCTTTTTTTATGCGCGGTCGCAATCGTATTTCGGATTTCGAGATGATAATTATGCTGGAATTCAGAGTGTATTGTTTAATCCGTCCAATGTTGTCGATTCTAAGTATAAATCGGATGTCACTATTGGTTCTGTAAGTGCAACAGGGCAGAATGATTTGTATTCTATCAACGTTTTAGATGCTTTAGACGGTAATTACGATTTTAATGTTGATGCGAGTAAAAATTTTAAATCTAACAACAGAGGAAATTTGAATCTCGATATTCTAGGACCTTCGTTTACCTTGAATATTACACCTGTGCACAGTATTGCGCTTTTTACAAGAGTACGAAGTGTGACTAATATGGTAGGCGTAAATGGTGAACTTGTCGATGAGGTAAGTAAAGATATCGATGCTTCAAATAGCTTTTTAATTTCGGGCGGAAATCCGAATGGGGTTACGAATTCGTGGGCAGAAATTGGCGCTTCTTACGGAACGGTTTTATTAGATCGCGACGACCATTTTGTAAAAGGTGGAATTACCCTGAAATATTTAATGGCAGGAGCAAACGGTTATATTAACGGAAATGATGTGAGTGTTGTTTTTAACAGAAACGCGGCAAATCCGGCTTTGAGCGAATATTATTCGACTGGAACTTTAAGAATGGCTGCAAGTTACGATTACGAAAATGGAGAAAAGATGAAATTCGATCCGAATTCGGCTGGAGTAGGCGTAGATTTAGGTTTTACGTATGAATATCGTACCAATTGCCATACTTGTATCGGAAACCGTTATAAGTTTAAAGCGGCTGCTTCGGTAACTGATATTGGTAGTTTGAATTATAAAAACATAACAGAGAACACCTATAACTTAAACGGAAGAATAACTCAGGAAGACATTGATGATGCCGAGGATATTTTCGAATTCTTTGACGCCAATTATACTAAAACGTCATCAAGAAAAGCGATTAAAGCAAATCTGCCAACAGCACTTCATACTAACTTTGACTGGAATATCGACAATAAATTTTACCTGAATTTAAGCGGAGATTTCAGTTTGGTCAATGCCAATAAAGTAAACGGAACTACGATTGCAAATTCGGTTACTTTTACTCCAAGATACGAAACAAGACAATTCAGTTTTTACCTTCCAGTAACCTACATGGAATACAGCGGAACTCAAGTAGGAACAGGTTTCAGAGCCGGCCCAATCTTTATCGGTTCCGGAACTTTGATTACCAATTTGTTTTCAAACAATTCCAAAGGAGCAAATGTATATGTTGGTTTGAAATTACCGATTTATCAAAATTATAACTAAGAGGTGCAAAGGTTCAAAGGGACAAAGTTTTTCTGTTGTTGCCTAAAAAAGTTACAGAGGTGCAGAGTGACAAAGAGACAAAGTTTTTTTACTTTGTCACCCTGAAAAGTCAACAGCATTTAAACTTTGTCCCTTTGTCCCTCTGTAATTTTGTCCCTAAAAAAAAGCAGAATTTACCAAAGTAAATTCTGCTTTTTTTTAAAAATATATAGTGAAGGTCTTATCTTCATTAACCGCTTTCCCCAATAAGCGTATAATGAATGTTAGATACCTAGAAATACTCTTGTGTATTCAAAACATTTATATAGATTCGAGTAAACGTATACACCATTTTTAACTATTATATTGTTTAACTTTTCCATAATACATAAATTTAGTTTGACAAATTACTCTTGCGATGTTTAGTAGTTTGTTGAATCTTCTTCTTCGGAAGTTTCATTTGAAGTTTCGTTTTGTGGTTTAGAGACCAGATTCGTTACAATAAGTTGTACTACCGAACCTAAAATGCCTTTAAACATAGAATCTCCTTTTCCAACAATAAATCGTTTTGCGATATAACCGATTCCGATACTGATAGCCGATTGTGCCAGATGGCTTTTAAAACCAACAGTTTCGTTGATTTCTTCGACTGTATTTCGAATCAGGTTGATTGGTTTTAGATTTTCTTTAATTTCATCAACATGGTCTTTAATAGCACACCATTCGGTGTCTTGACGAACTTCTAATTCTTTAATTTTCTGATTTAACTGATCAATATTATATATAGCCTCCATAGGTTAGTTTTTTGTATTAATAAATTAAATCTCAATCTTTATTGTCTTTTAAGATACTTGAAATGATAGTATTGCCGATTGGCGTTTTTATGATTTTATGATGTGATTTGACTACAATAATTACAACAAGTAAGTAGAACAATGCCATGATGAAAAAACCATAATAATACTCTCCAAGTTCTTTACCGATCCATAAGCTAATCCCTATATTGAGAAATAAGGTAAAAAACGCAACAACAATCCCGATTGCTATCTTTGATGCCAACGATGACACACCGTCAGCGACTGAACATACTGTTTTTAGTTTTAATAATTCTAAACTTGTTTTAGCATAGTTTTCAGCTTTTTCGTAAAGATTAAGATTCTCGTTTGTTGTTGCGTTTGGTTCCATGATATAGGGTTTTATGGTTTGAAAATTTCACTAATTAATACTTCGATTAATAGTTAGATTTTACTGTTTTAGCTTCATCTTTGATTGCGTTGAAATCATCTTTAACTTGGTTAAGTTTAGATTTTCCTTCTTCGATAATTTCTTTACCGTTTGAAGTGATTGTGTTTACAACATTATCAAATTTCGTTTTAAGGTTATCGCTGTAATCTTTCGATTTATCTTTGATTTTTTTTCTTGTATTTGAACCTTTATCTGGTGCAAACAAAACTCCTATAAACGCTCCCGCCGCTGCGGCTCCTAAAATTCCTAAAATTGTGCTACTAGTTTTCATAATAATTGATTTAAAAATGGATTAATATTTATAATTTGTTGATTTAAAAATTGGCTTATATTTCTCGACCTTTAATAAGTCTAAGAAGAATTGCGATAATGGCGATTACTAAAAGTATATGGATAATACTTCCAAAACTGTAAACAAAGAACCCTAAAGCCCAAAGTATAACCAGAATCACTGCGATAGTATATAATAAGTTAGACATGGTTTTTTATTTTAGAGGTTAATAATTAATTTCTGTTTAGTTCAACTTATACGAAAGGTATAAAGTCAGATTGCTGTTTTTAGCGTCTGGAACTGTGTAAGTTGTTCCAGCAACAGTTCTTTCTTTACCAACGGTTGTTAAACCATAGTTGTAACGTACTCCGATGCTTATTGGATCAAAATCAACTCCTACACCTGCAGCGATACCTGCGTCAAATTTTGCAAGATCATCTCTGTCAATTTCTTGATCAAACTGAAAATCTCCTTCTCCTTTAATTTTAGAACTTACCAGATAAGATGCATATCCACCGGCATGAATATTAAAGTTTTTAGTAACATTCACTCTCACTAATAAAGGAACTTCGATATAATTTAGTTTGAATTTTGTGCTTCCGCTTGCAAAAGCGTTGCTGTATTCTAACTCAGCACCTTTTGTAGTAAACAAAAGCTCTGGCTGAATCGCTACCATATCTGAAATTGGAAGTGTAGCGTAAAACCCGGCATTAAATCCGTATAAAATATTGTTGTCATCTACATCGTCTCCGCTATTATAAAGGTTAGACATGTTGAATCCTCCTTTTACACCGAACTCGGTATTTACATTATTGTCTTGAGCGTGCAGCATTCCAAATGAAGCTGATAAAAAAAGTGTTAAGGCGCATAAAAAATTGGCTTGTAATTTCATAGTAAAAAATTTAGTTAATAGATAGATAATAGGCGTTTATACATTTTGTTTTCTTAATCTTTCGGTCTCTCGTAAGAGTTTATATTGTTCAGGCAAATATCTCAAGACCATTTCTAGAATCTGTTTGTCATTTGTTTCTCTTGATATGGTTTCAAACAATTCGATTTGATCGTTTAAAGCATCTTTCATGGCGTCGAGATAAACATCATTAAAATCTTTACCATTTGCATCAATGAGGTTGTACAGGTCTCTTTTTTGGTGTGTGGTGTTAATTTCATTAATGACAATGAGCTTCATCGTGGCCATTTTTGATATGTCGTTCAGAATTTGATTTTCTTGAAATTCAATTCTTTTTCCCAATTCCTGAACAATGGCGTCTGAACTTTTTTCTTGTGCAATTTCACTTTTAGAAATAATAGATTTAGTTGCATTTGCCGTCGAAATAAAAAACAGTGCTTCTGTTTCTTCTCTTTCTGTTATCGCAAAAGCCTGGTTTTTTAAAGAACTTTCTATCGGATTAATCTTTCTGCATGACGTAATGCAGAGTACTAATACAGACAAGAAAAAGACTCTAAAAAGTGAAGCTTTTAATATGGTAATTGCTTTCATTATTATTTCCTCAAGTATTACATTACAAAGATGCTAACGAATGAAAGATTTTGCTTTACAGCATAAAAATGAAACGTTATATAATTCCCATAACGGAATTATTTTTTGGTGTTATCCTTTTAAAATCAAAGGTTTGAAGGTTTTGGCTTATGGCTAACAAAAAAAGAAATTATAGGTTTTTCTATAATTTCTTTTTTTGTTTTTGTAGAAATGTGAAGATTTTTTTTCTTACAAATAATATAAGATAGTATCTGTTTTTTATTTTTTGAGTTTTTCAATTAAAATCAAAATTCTAATCGGGAAGGAAAACGGTAAATATAGAACCTTTTCCAAGAGTACTGTCTGCTATAATGTGACCTTTATGGTTTTCGACAATTTTTTTGCAAATCGCTAATCCGATTCCGGTTCCAGGATAATCTGTTTTGGAATGTAATCTCTGAAAAAGAATAAAAATCGTTTGCTTAAACTGCGGATCAAATCCCATTCCGTTGTCTGTAAAAGTTATTTTATGGAATTTCTTTATAGACTGTTCCAATATTTCTGGATAATCTGATGAATTTACTTTCTCACTTGTAATCGAAATTTCTGGATCAATTTCAGGTTGACTGTATTTTAATGAATTTCCAATTAAATTAATGAAAAGCTGTTCGATCTGATACGGAATAACAGCCAGTTTCGGAAGCTTATTGGTTTTGATGACGGCTCTTTTTTCTTCAATAATTTCTGCCAGTTCTGATTCGGCATTATCCAAAAGTTCGTTCAGATTCATTTTAATGAATTCTTTTTTGGTCGTATTCGTTCTCGAAAATAAAAGAAGATCGTCAATTAAAACGCGCATTCTTTTAGCCGAACTTTCAATTTTAGTGATATAATTTTTAGCACTGTCAGACATAACCGCTTTATCGGCATCTGAAACTCTTGAGATAAAAGTTTGTATTTTTCTAAGTGGTTCCTGCAAATCGTGACTGGCAACGTGGTTGAATGAAGCCAGTTCTTTATTGCTTTTTTCAAGTTCTTTATTTCGTTCTTGAAGTTCGATATTTAATAAATGTTCATCTGTAATGTCAAAATTAATTCCAAGTAAAATTTTGCTTCCTTGTTGGTCGGTAACGATTTTTCCTGTGGTTTTAAAATAGCGGACTTCGTAATCTGGTCGCACAATTTTATAATACACAAACGGAAGATATTTTTTCTCCACAATCGCGTCCATATATTTGGCAAAAGTTTCTTTATCTTCTGGATGAACAAATTTTAGAAGTGTTGCTTTGTTTGGAACAAAAGAATTAGGTTCGTGTCCCAACAAACGATATTGATTGTCTGAATAATCTATTTTGTCGGTGTCTAAATCCCATTGCCAAGTGCTGAAATTCCCAATGCTTTCCGATTCTGCAATTAAACCTGTAGAAATTAAAAGTCTTTTGTTGAAGATTTTCAGGCGTTCAAAATCACGGCTAATTTGTCTGTAAGCTAGTAAAATAAAGCATAAAGCGACTAAAAATAATGAAATAGAAAAAAGCGGACTTAAAGAAATCTCGGAATCATAGATTTTAAGTCTTTTTTTTAGAAATGTCTTTTCAATATCATTCATTTCATCCACCTTAAAGCGAATATTTTCCATTAAAATACGACCGCCAAACATGTGATTGTCTAGTTTGCGTTTGTCGTACGTTTTAGGATCACTGTATTTTAGACAGTTTTCAAAAGAAACAAAACGCTGGGTAATGAGTTTGAATAAATTTTGAAGGTTTTTTTGCTGCTGCGGATTGTCGGCAGTCAATTTTTTTAAGGTAATAAAAGAAGTATTGACCTTATCTCGAGAATAAATATAAGGCGTCAGAAAACGGGCATTGCGAGTGATGATATAACCTCGCTGGCCCGTTTCTGCATCTTTTATAGCCGACATTAATCGTTCGAGCTGGATGTTTATTTCGTAAGTATGCATAACCAGTTTACTCGATTCATTCAAGTCCTGATTATGTTTGTAAGCAATTGAAGAAAGAAATAACAGAATGAAAACTGCGATTACAAAAATAACTCTCAAAGAGTTTGAAGAATTAAAATTTGGTATCCACTTCATTTATTTATGGCTCTTATTTTAGTCGGAGCAGGAAATTATCACGGTTTAGTCCCGAAGTATGATAATGCCAGTTCACAGTCACGACTTCATTAATGATTTTTTTAAGCGTATTGAAATCGCTAGGTTTTTTGATGTAAATATTGGCACCTTGAATAAAGGTATCTTCGATATCTTCTTCAGAAGAAGAAGTAGAATAGATTGCAATGATTATATCTTTTAAATGCTCTGTTTTCTTGATTTCAATTAAACATTCTTTACCTGTTTTTTTAGGCATGTTCAAATCTAGAAACAAAATATCCGGAAGTTTATTGTCTGGGTTCATTAAATGATCCATAAGCTGCATTCCGTCGTGAACAAAATTTACATTTGTTTGTATTTTGATTTCTTCGAAAGCATCTTTAAAGAAAAGACGGTCATCTTCATCATCATCGGCAAGTAAAATGTGTAATGCGTTTTTTTGCATTTTGATCGTGGTATTTGGGTTTTATTTTAAATTTTCTCTTCGTTTCTTAATAATTCTCTGAAAAGCAGACGGAGTAATTCCGGTAGTGTTTTTAAACTGCGTACTCAAATGGGCAACACTGGAGTAATTTAGTAAAAAAGCAATTTCCGTCAAACTCATTTCATTGATAATAATCAATTGTTTTGCTCTTTCGATTTTCTGTAAAATGATAAAGTTTTCAATAGAAGAATATGTTACTTCTGAGAAAACATTTGATAAATATCCATAACTGTGATTTAGCTTTTCAGCCAAGAACACAGAACTTTTATAATTGTTGCTGTCATCCATAAAAACAAGCTCAATAATAGCATCTTTTATTTTTTGAACCAGCACACTCTTTTGATTTTCAACTACTTCAAAACCACAAGGACTTAATTTGTTTTTTAAATTCTCAAGTGCTTCGGCATCTATATTGTCTTCAATCTCAATTTCTCCAAAACCCAGCGTTGTAAAATTTATATTATTTTGTTCCAGATTTTGTTTTAAATAAAGAGAGCAAATGGTGTTAATGTCGAACTTTATAAATAGTTTCATTTTATAGAAATTTGGTTAAAGATACTTAAATTATTTGGTGTTTTTGCTTAAAAATAGCTTAGAATTACAAGTTAAATGTATTTTAAAATAAAATTATCAAAAAAATACCGCCTAATATTTTTTACTAGACGGTATTTCCCTGTTGAGTTGTAAGGGTTTACAAATCAGACAAGATTTTATGAAATTCTTCTTTTGTTTGACCTAATTTTTTCTGAAGTCTTCCGTACATTTCATCTTCTTTTCCTTCTTCGTAAAGTAAATCGTCATCAGTAAGATCAGCATACTTTTGTTTCAATTTTCCTTTTAACTCATTCCAGTTTCCTTTTATCTCTGTAGTATTCATGATGTTTTTTGTTTGAATTATTATATTGTAAAATTGCAAATTAGGAGTTAGCTTTTTGTTACATTTATTTTAATAACAGTTGCATAATTTTCATTTTGACTCTTTTTTTAAACCTGATATCTTCTCAGAATCCAAGCCATTTTTTCGTGTTGTTGCAGTAATCCTGTAACAAAATCAGCCGATCCGGCATCTTTGGTTTCATCCTCAAAAATGGGAATGTAGCTTCTAAATTCAGTTACCAATTGCTCATGATTTTCAAGAAGTTCAGATAACATATGCTTTTGTGAAGCATATTCTTTTGGAGATTCTTTCAAAGTAGAATTGTCGATAAACTCCTTCATTGTCCCAATTGTTTTTTCTCCCAACTGATTAATGCGTTCCGCAACTTCATCAATTTGAGCTTCTAGAATTCGGTATTGCTCTTCAAATAATTTATGTAACTCCATAAAACTGTTTCCTGAGATATTCCAGTGAAATTTTCTGGTTTTTACATATAATGTCATTTCGTTCGATAAGATTGTTCCTAGGATAGAAGCGCTCTTTTTTAGATTTGCGGGTGTAATTCCGATATTTGGGCTCATGATTGTCTTTTTTAAGTGTTTTCTCAAAGATACCTGAGTAGCTCTTGTTTTTCTTTACACAATTTTGAAGAGTTATTACAGGAATTCAATGTTAATTAGATAATTAGAAAATTTGGCAATATTTATCATTTACAATTAACCATTCACCATTTACAATTAACAATGATATTATTTGTAATTTTGCCGCACTATTAAAATACAATATGACAACACAACAACTACACGAACAAATTCTTCAAAAAAAATCATTTTTATGCGTTGGTTTAGATCCTGATTTGGATAAAATGCCACAACATTTATTGGAAACCGAAGATCCTATCTTTGAGTTTAATAAAGCTATAATCGATGCAACACACGATTTGACTGTTGGTTATAAACCGAATACGGCATTTTTTGAAGCATACGGAATTAAAGGATGGATGTCTTTGCAAAAAACAATCAATTATATCAACGAAAATTATCCTGATATTTTTACTATTGCCGATGCAAAACGTGGTGACATAGGAAATACTTCAAGCATGTATGCGAAAGCTTTTTTTGAAGATTTGAATTTTGATAGTGTAACTGTTGCCCCATACATGGGAAAAGATTCAGTTGAACCATTTTTGGCTTTCGAAAACAAACATACGATTATGTTAGCCTTGACTTCTAACGAAGGTGCTTTCGATTTTCAAACATTAAATACAAACGGAAAGGAATTATACAAACAAGTTCTAGAAACTTCTAAAACTTGGAAAAATAGCGAAAACTTAATGTACGTTGTGGGCGCTACAAAAGCAGAATATTTTACTGAAATCAGAAAAATTGTTCCAGATAGTTTCTTGTTGGTTCCAGGAATTGGTGCTCAAGGCGGAAGTTTATCCGAAGTATGTAAATACGGAATGAATGATAAAGTGGGACTTTTAGTAAATTCGGCAAGAGCAATTATCTATGCCTCAAAAGGAACTGATTTTGCTGAAAAAGCAAGAGAAGAAGCCTTAAAAGTGCAGAAAGAAATGGAAGAGATTATTGGTTTGAAGTTTCAGCTTTAATAAATGTTGGCCACGAATTCACGAATTTCTTTTTTAATTTACGGAATTAGTGAAATTCGCAGCTAAAATTGACACGAATTGAAAAGAAATTCGTGAATTCGTGGCTAAAAAATCTTCCTACGACACATGAAACAAATTACCGATCAAATAGGAACTGTTCATTCTTTTGAAAATGCTCCAAAACGTATCATTTCGCTTGTTCCTTCTCAAACCGAATTATTATATGATTTAGGTTTAGAAGACAAAATTATCGGAATTACGAAGTTTTGTGTACATCCTTTTCATTTCAAATCGACCAAAAAGATTGTCGGTGGTACAAAGAAAATTCACTTTGAAAAAATAAAGCTTTTACAGCCCGATATTATCATTTGTAACAAAGAAGAGAATACTCAAGAGATTGTTGAGCAATTAAGTGCTATTTGTCCAGTTTGGGTTACTAATATTGTTTCTGTCGAAGATAATTTACAAATGATTTCAGACTTCGGTCAATTATTCAATTGTAGAACAGAAGCACAGAAATGGAATAACAAATTGACTTTCGCCTTGAGCGATTTCAAAAATTATATAAAAGATATTAAAGAAAAGAAAGCTGCTTATTTTATTTGGAAAGATCCTTATATGGTTGCAGGAAAAGATACTTATATCAATGAGTTATTAAAACTCAATCATTTTAAAAATATCTACGAAGACAAAGGGCGTTATCCGGAAATAGAACTCAAGAAAATGCGTTTAGAAGGCGATCCGGACATTGTTTTTCTTTCATCAGAACCCTATCCTTTTAAAGAAGAAGATGCTTTTGAAATCGGAAGATTTACACACCACGCCAAAACCATTTTCGTAGACGGAGAAATGTTTTCTTGGCACGGCAGCCGATTGCTAAAAGCATTTTCTTACTTTAAAATACTTCACGAAAGGTTGAAGAATTAGTTGTTTTATGATGTTAGAAAGCTATTGTTTTGCTTTCAGAATTAGTTTTTCTAGAGCGTTTAAAACTTCATGATTTTTAATTGGGATAAATTTCTTGGTTGTAGTAGAAGTTTCTTTGTGGTTTGGATAGGTAACGACCATTTTTAATACTTCTCCGTTATATTTATCCTCAATGCCTTTATAAAACACAAAATCCTGAGTTTTGGATAAATTTGGCTGTAGATATATCTCGTACTTTTCATTTGTAATCGATGTGTATTCAATTTTTTTGACTTTTATTCCTTCGTAAATGGTATCCTTGGTTTTATAAATTTCACTATTTTCCCATTTAGCACTAAAGTCAATTGCAAACTTTTTTTTACTAATATCTTCCCATGGAATATTTTCAAAATCTGGGTCAAGATTCTTTTCTATATTTTTATACAGCCCTTTTTTAAAATCAATGAAATTATATCGATCTAGAGATTGTTTGATGCTAGTTGCGCCAAAGAATTCGGTTTCATCTATTCTAATAACCTTTTCGATAGCAAATTCGTTATCGATAAAAACACTATCATCAGGAAATTTAAATGATTTATTTTCAAATTTGTATTCGGTACTAAAAATATATACACCTTTTCTAATTTCGGAGTTATTGCTTTTCTGAAAAAAGAATTTTAAAAAAGCAGATAGGAAAAGGATAATGGGTAAGAATTTCATCATAAAAAATTTAATTATTAAATTAAAATTACTCGATGCACTAAATAATAAGAGTATCAAATACTCAAAAAGGGTGAAAGATTTGTACGAAAAAAATGTAATAAATAGAAAAGTATAAGATTTGATCAAAATCTTAAGTTTCTGTTTTGTGGTTGATTTAAACACAAAGCAGAGAAACTTAAAATTAAATCTGAAACTAGAATTACTTTATACTATCAAGACTTATTATTTGTAAAGTTGCTCCATAATCTGGAGCGCCTTGAGGAACTGTTTCGATTTGTAAATAGTCCTCTAGTATATATTTTCCGGTTTTCATTCTTTCTTTTAAGCCTGGGGTCATTACGGGAGGCTTAGGGAATTTTGAAATATCTTCGGTTATTAAATACTTAGAATTTTCGGGATGTTTTTCCAGATAATTTAAAATTCTTTTTATCTGAGCTTCTGTTAAAGTACTTTTGTCGGGTGTTTTCATGAGTTTAATAATTTCATCATCTGTAGAAGCTTGTGTGGTTTCGGCCTCATTTGCACAAGAAAATAACATACCCAAAGTCAAAATAGAAAAAATTTTTTTCATCGTTTTTAAAGTTAATTGGTTATTAATAATTGCTCAATATTATATAGAAGTTTTAAATCTCTAAAAGGGTTGAAAAAATTTTGTTAAAAAATCAGCATTTTTATATGTTTTTGCCTTCAACATAATAATCACAAAACAACTTGGAACAACGAAAACCTGAAATTTGAAACCTCAAAAAATAGACAAAAAAAAATGCCAGCCTCTCGAAGAAGCTGGCATTATTTAACTAACCAAAACCAAAATAATAAATAACCAGTTTATTACATTACAAAGATCCGACATAAATCAATGTAAGGCTGTTAAGGTCTTGTTATTACTTTGTTGAATATAAGTTAATGTAAAGCTCAACCGCAAAGCACACAAAGATTTACGCAGAGTTCGCAAAGTTTTATTCCTATAGCTTTGCGAACTTTGCGGTTAAATTATGTTCAAAGCTAAACAACCTGAAACCTTAAACCTAAAACAAACCAATATAAAAAAAGAATGCCGGCATCTCGAAGACGCCGGCATTGTTTTAACTAACCAAAACCAAAATAATAAATAACCAGTTTATTACATTACAAAGATCCGACATAAATCAATGCAAAGCTGTTAAGGTCTTGTTATTACTTTGTTGAATATAAGTTAATGTCGTTGAAATACATTTTGAAGTCCAAAGTTTGCAAATTCTAGGATAAAGCTTTGCGAACTTAAAAAAAACTCTTAGATAAAAAAAACTTAGCTTTCTCTGCGTTAAAAATTAAGTATAAAGTAAGGCAGCCAAAACCTAAATTAATATCAAAAAAGAATGCCGGCATCTCGAAGATGTCGGCATCATTTAACTAACCAAAACCAAAATAATAAATAACCAGTTTATTACATTACAAAGGTCAGACATAAATCGATGTTATGCTGTTAAGGTTTTGTTATTACTTTGTTGGACATACGTTAAGATTTTTAAATGCCAGATTTTGAGCATTCTGCAATGAAAAATATTCTTTTAACTATTTAAATACACGAACATTTAATTTTGCTTAAGAATATAATAAGAGATTGTTTTTTTAATTGCTAAAATGCTAATGGTAAAGATGCTTTTTTCTCTCTAAAAAATAATAATTACGATCAAAATGCAAAATATCGAAGTCTAAAGAGAGCAAATTTTAGAACTTTTAAACTACAAATATTTTAAAAAGAAAACCCGATAAATTCTAAAAATCTATCGGGTTAATTATGTGTTCAAAGATTAAAAACTTAGCATTTTCGTTAAGAAAAAACAACCGTTTTGTTGCTGTAAACCATTGTTTTACGTTCCGAATGTAATTTGATCGCTCTTGCCAAAACAATTCGTTCTAAATCACGCCCTTTCATAATAAAATCTTCTACAGAATGAATATGAGAAACTCTGGAAATATCCTGTTCAATAATCGGACCTTCGTCTAACTCCTCGGTTACATAATGACTTGTTGCCCCGATAATTTTTACACCACGTTTAAAAGCAGAATGATAAGGCTTAGCTCCTGGAAAAGCAGGTAAGAACGAATGATGAATATTGATGATTTTATTTTCGTAAAGTGAAATCAATTTTGGCGTGATAATTTGCATGTAACGCGCTAAAACAATAAAATCGATATCATATTTTTTTAGTAATTCTATTTGTTTTGCTTCACCTTCTTCTTTGTTGTCTTTTGTAAAAGGAACCAAGTGATACGGAATATCAAAACGTTCTGCGATTGATCTTAAATCATTATGATTACTAATAATCAGCGGAATTTCGATATTAAGCTCACCAGCGCTGTAACGTCCTAAAATATCAAAAAGACAGTGATCGTATTTAGAAACAAACAATGCCATTTTTGGCTTTTGTTCCTGACTGTACAAATCCCATGACATATCAAATTTAGAAGCAAGAGTCTGATCGAAATCTTCTTTAAAACCTTCTACTGTAATTTGAGTATTGGTAAACTCACACTCCAAACGCATAAAGAATACATTTTGCTCAACATCAACATGCTGGTCAATGTAAGTAATATTTCCGCCTACTTTAGCAATAAAAGTGGTAACAGAGGCTATAATATTTTTTTGATCTTTACAGTGAATTAAAATGGTAATTTTATGCATTTGGTTTTTTGTTTTTTGGTTTAATCGGTTAATCGTTTAACCGTAATGTTTTTCAAGATGTAAAGTTCTCAAGTTTAAAAAACTTTGAGCCTTTGTAACTTTGAGCCTTTGAACCTCAGAAAAATCTATTTTCCGTCTTGTAATGCAAAAACACTTTTTAATAAAGGCGTTGTTCTTGCAGAAATGTCGTTTCTAATTTCTTTTTCTTCTACAGCAATCATTTTGAAAACTCCTGCTAAAGCTTGATTTGTTGTATAATCAGTTAAATCAGGGTTTACTTTTTTTACTAATGGAATAGTATTGTATTTTGTGATAATATTTTTCCAAACTACATCAGCACCCACTTTTTCAAACGAGCTCTTAATTACCGGATTAAATTTTCCGTATAAAGCTGTTGTAGTGCTATTTTGTAAATAACTTGTTGCTGCGCTGTCATTTCCTAAAAGAATGTTTTTGGCATCTGTAAAAGTCATGTTTTTCACAGCAGTAACAAATATCGGAGTAGCTTCTTTTACAGCATCTTCAGCAGCACGATTCAACATTTTAATTCCTTCATCGGCAAGAGAACTTAAACCGATTTTTCTTAAAGTAGCGTCTACTTTTTGTAATTCTTCTGGCATTAAGATTTTTACGGCTTCATTTTTATAAAACCCGTCAACTGCGGTTAATTTACTTACTTGTTGTGTAATTCCTTTGTTCAAGGCTTCTTTTAATCCAGAAGCGATATCAACATTACCAGCAGGAAGTTGTGAAGCTATTTGAGGCAATTGATTTAAAGTCTGTTGTACTTGTGCACAAGACGTCAGAGAAAATGTAACGGCTAATAGGAAAATCTTTTTCATTATGGGGTTTTATTTAAGTTTCAAAAATACTACTTATTCAAAAATAAAGCCACAATTTTATGTCATAGACAGCAACATTTTGTTTGAGAATTAACAATACATCCGAAGTCACAAATTTAAGCAGGTCAATCTGCAGAAATCAATTGAATTTTGGGACAATATTTCCTGAATAGTATTATTTAATTTAAGATTGCTGATGCTTTAATGAAGCTATTTTATTTATAAGACAATCTCGTTTGCGGATTGTAAACAGGATTGTTTCTACTTAAATCTTTCAAAATGGTTTCAGTATAATCTTTTCCCCCTTTAATCAAGAAAAAAAGTGATTTTAAAACATAAATTGGTCCATAAGGGAATATACGCCAGCTTGCAGAGAGATTGAGATAAAAATGTTTTAAAGCGTATTTGAAAGTACTTTCGTTTGGACGGACAAAATAAATGTTAGATTCTTTAATTCTTTTTACCATTTTAGAAAAGATAAAAGGAAATACAATAAACTTTGCTCCTTGCTGAATTAAGACATTGATTTCAAACATAGTTAGTCCTTCGGTATTATTTGTTTTCATAATAATTAGCTTTTAAATATTACAAATTAGTGGTATAATCTGAGTGCAAAAATCGTAAGACTTTAAAAGTGTTTTTACTATTAAAAGGTTTATTTTTAATAAGTTATGTTTTTTTTGGAGATAAAAAAGTGAGAACTTACCAAAATTGATAAATTCTCACTTCAACTGAATAAAACTTATATTATTGAGCCGCTACCGCACTTTGGCTTGTTAGCTCGGCATCTTTTTCATAAACATCTGGGAAGAATCCGATTTCACCATTTTCATTTACTAATGAAGTAAAATAGGTAATATAAATAGGCACTTTTTTAGACAATTTAAAGCTGTTTTCTGCTTTACCATCCATAGCTTTATCAATTTTTGCCTGAGTCCATTCTGGATAATCTTGTAACATAGCAACGGCAAGTTCTTTAGCCATTTTCACATTAATGCAACCGTGGCTGAAAGTTCTTTTTTCAAAATCGAACAAGGTTTTAGAAGGCGTATCATGCATATAAATATCATCTGAATTTGGAAACATAAATTTTACCAAGCCTAAAGAATTGTCAGGACCTGGTTTTTGTCTTACTTGTCCATTCACAATTTCCATGTTTTTTTCTGCTAAATAATTCGGATCTGAAGCAATTTTAGATTTTAACTCGTTTTGTACAATACTTTGTGGTACTGTCCAATATGGACTGAAAACGATTCGGTCTATTTCTCCATTAAAAATCGTTGTTTTAGTTAAAGGAGCTCCAACAAATACTGGAGAAGTCAATTGTACTTTTCCGTTTTTAACATAAACCATTTCATAAGATGGAACGTTTACCAAAACGTATTCATCGCTTGCTGCAATTTGAGCGGCAATGGCACGACATCTTTCCATGTTCAGTTTTAAAGTTTCCATTTTTTCTGTCAATGGAATATTCATTTCTTTAATATGTTCTTCAGAAAGAATGTAATTCGGTTTAAATCCGTTACGAACTTTGTATTTCATTACAGCATCCATCAATTCACGATCGTAAACATCGCTTTTAGAATCCTGTTTCAAATCTCCTAATAAATAAAGACGAGTTCTAACTTGCGCAATTGTATTAGAAACAGCATCTGGACGTAAATCTTTATATGGAGTTTCTGCTGGAACAATTGGTTTCCATTTTTTACTGTGATCTAACTTTTTGTAACTTTTC
>NZ_DASWYK010000018.1:0-37570 GCF_036405015.1 Flavobacterium sp.
GAATATTCTACGGTTTTATCAGACATTTTTGCAATAGTACATTCAATAATCTGATAATCTCTTTTGATGATTTTATCCAGTTTTTTTCCGCCTTGAGCGAAACTAAAAACGAAAGCAAACAACATTAATACCGTAAGGAAGGACTTTTTAATTTTCATGATGCTGGATTTATTTGATTGTACTAATTAATAATCAGCTAAATATAAAAAATTAAAACGTAAAGTGGAGAATCTTTCCTACTTCTTAAAGAAAAAATCACATGTGCTGTGTGTAGAAATTATAATCTTTTAAAATCACTCTGATAAAATCGCTATTATTTCCAGATTGATTTTTAATTCCTGTTACACTTTCGATTTTTGACACTAATTTATAAATGATTTCGTGATCGTTTTTGGCTTCGGCTTTTTGGTAGGTTTCTTTAATAATTCGCATATCATTATCAGAAAGTTTAATTACCAAAGGATAAGTTGGCACATAAGCATCTCCGATTTCTTCCAAAATAGTGTGACTGATATTAATTTTATTTTTTAAAGTAATAACAGCTGTTCCTGCCGCCATATCACCTAAACGTTGTGATTTCTGACTCGTAATCATGGTTATTATTCCAGGAAGGCCAAAAAGACTGAAAAAATCAATTACCCTAAAAAACCAACGGATTAAATAATCGCCAAAACCTGCTTGATAACCATCAATTTTAACCACTTTAATTTTGACTAATTTCTTTCCAAGTGATTGTCCTTCAAAAACACTTTCTAAAACTAAAGAATAGACTATAATTGGCGAATATATAATTAAATAGATGGCACCTTTTGACCATCCGTCAAGATTAAACATTAATCGTTCGACCTGAAGCCAATCAAAAACCACTAAAGAAATCGTAAACCAATACGAGATTATAATAGCAAAATCGATGAAAAAAGCGCCCAGTCTCTCGCCTACTGTAGCGGCAATAAAATTTATTTTGACATTTTGTGTCGTATTAATAGATAATTCTGACATATTTTATATTTTAGCCTACAATGAGAGAAATTGCTTTTATAAAACAAAATAAAGAAAAATGGCTCGAGTTTGAGCTAGCAATTTTCGGTAAAGCTAAAAAAAATCCTGATGAATTAGCTAATTTATACATTCAAATGATGAATGACTTAGCTTATGCCCAAACGTATTACCCTAAAAGTAAAACGGTTGTGTACTTAAATCATCTGGCTTCCCAAATTTATCAAAAGATTTATAAAACCAAACGAACAGACCGAAATCAATTTATTGACTTTTTTAAAATTGATGTTCCGTTGCTGGTTTATGAGTATAAAAGATATTTACTTTATGCTTTTGCCTTGTTTTTTGTTACCGTTTCTATTGGAGTAATTTCTGCACGCTACGATCAGGATTTTGTTCGTTTGATTTTAGGTGACGAATATGTCAACATGACTTTAGAAAACATCAAAAATGGGAATCCGATGGCGGTTTATGGTTCAGGAAGCAATTGGGGAAGTTTTATCGGAATAACCGTAAACAATCTTTTTGTTGGTGCAAAATGTTATTTCTACGGCATTTTTGCTGGAATTGGTACTTTTACTATCTTCCTTCAAAACTGCATTATGCTGGGATCTTTTCAATATTTCTTTTACGAACAAGGCGTTTTCTGGAAAAGCGTTCGCGGAATCTGGATTCACGGTTCGATGGAAATTTTCGCTATTGTTATAGAAACTACAGCCGGATTTATTTTAGGAGCTTCTATTCTATTTCCAAAAACTTTCTCGAGATTAAATTCATTTAAAATTGGTTTTAAAAATAGTTTCAAAATTTTCCTAAGCACATTTCCTTTTACCATAAGCGCAGGATTTTTGGAAGGTTTTATTACCCGATATTCTATTGATATGCCAAATTGGTTAAGCAGTTTTATTATTTTAATTACGCTTGCTATTATTTCGTTTTATTACTTGATTTATCCTTTTATAGTGCACAAAAAATTACATTCTTTAACCGCCGAAAACCTTTAAAACGAGTAATGACAAGATTATTATTTATTTTATCTTTTCTTTTTTGCTTTTCTGTTTCTCAGGCACAGGACTCTCTTGCTGTACCTGTACCGATTGATCCGCCAAAAATCAGTTCTATTAAATATACTGAAAAGGACATTCAGGTCGATTCCAGAAAAGTAACTGCTAAACATTTCGATAAAAATTTCAAGAAAAAATACACAGATCCTGAGTTTGTTTATGAATACAAAGCTCCTGAAAAAAACTGGTGGGATCATTTTAAGTATTGGCTGGCAAGCAAATTAGCCAATTTATTTAATTTTAAAAGCGTTAAAACCTCGCTGAATTTCTTAGGAATTTTGATTAGGGTTCTCGCAGTTGTCATTGTTATTGTATTGATTTACTTCATTGTAAGAGCTATTACAAAACAAGAAGGAAGATGGATTTTTGGAAAAAATGCCAACAAAAAATCTATTTTCTATTCTGATGCTGAGAAAAACATTCATCTTTTAGATTTCGAAAAATTAATAAAAGAAAGTATTGAAGCGGGCGAACGAAGAATCGCAGTACGTTATTATTATCTCTGGCTCTTAAAAGTAATGGCACAGCACAATTATATTGAATGGGATATCGAAAAAACCAATTCAGATTATATCTACGAACTACATCAGCCTGCTCATAAAGAAGAATTCATCTATCTTTCTTATTTGTACAATTATATCTGGTACGGCGAATTTGAAATCGATGACGTAACTTTTAGAAAAACAGAAAACAGATTTAAGAATGCTTTAAAAACCTTCGGCAATGGATAGAAACGTCAAAATATACATTGCTATTCTGGTATTAATAATCGGTTTGATTATGTTTACAGACAACGGACAGCCAAAAACTATTGACTGGACTCCTACTTATTCTGTAAATGATAAAATTCCGTTTGGATTATACATTTTTGATCACGAAATCAAAGGCTTTTTCAAGAATCAAAAAGTGGAGAAAATTTCGACGCAAACACCGTACGAATATCTAGATGCTCAATATGACGAAAATGAAAATGTTGAGAATTACAGAATCAAAGGTACTTTTATCAATATTTCTGAAGCAAACAATATAGACGAACAGTCTATGAAAGAAATTTTATATTTTGTTTCGCACGGAAATAAAGCTTTCTTAAGTATGAGAGCTTTTCCAAAAGTCTTGCTCGATTCCTTAAAAATACAATTAGCAACAGATTTTATGCCTTCAGAAAATGTTTCAATCTGGATGGCAAATAAAAATGTAAGTTTAAAAAAATATACTTTTAATACCGGTTTAAGTGATTATTTTTCCAGAATCGATACTTTAAATACAAAAGTTTTAGGTTATCAAAACAGTAATAAAAATAAAAGACAGGTTAATTTTATTGAAGTTCCGTACAAAAACGGCTATGTATATTTACACACTCAGCCTGTAGCTTTTACGAATTATAATCTGCTGAAAAAAGATCATTATCAATATGCCGAAAATGTACTTTCGTATTTTACAAAAGGAGATATTTTTTGGCACAATAAAAGCCTGAATGATAAAAGAATTTCAAATTCTCCAATGCGTTATATTTTCAGTCAGCCCGCATTAAAATCGGCTTGGCTTTTAGGACTCTTTGGACTTTTAATTTTTATGATTTTTAATGCAAAACGCAAACAGCGTGTGGTTCCAATTATAAAACCGTTACAAAATCTTACTGTAGATTTTACCAAGACAATCGGAAATTTATACTATCAGGAAGGAGATCACACCAATATTATTGACAAAAAAATTATCTATTTCCTGGAAAAAATCAGAACAGATTATCTGATTGATACAACAAAATTAGATGAAGAATTCATTAAAAAATTGCATTATAAAACCGGAAAAGACGAAAGAGATATTGAAGAATTAGTTCGTTTAATCAATGATCATCGAAAAAGTTATCACGGAAGTCTTGAGGAAGATTTGATTAAAATAAATACAGCAATAGAAAAGATTTTACATTAATATAATTTTCAACCATTCAGATATCCTTTAAATCTGTGGCAAAAAAATAAAAAACATACCAAATTATGGACGATATCAATACATCATCAAACGAAATCACAAATGAAAATGTGAATTTTGAAACCAGAATTAATTTAGGACCTCTTTTAGAACATGTAAGTACAATCAAAAAAGAGATTGAAACTGTCATTGTTGGACAACATAAAATGGTAGATCAGCTTTTGGTGGCTATTTTATCAAACGGACATGTGCTTCTGGAAGGTGTTCCTGGAGTTGCCAAAACAATTACGGCTAAATTGTTAGCTAAAACTTTAAATATTGGTTTCAGCAGAATTCAGTTTACACCCGATTTGATGCCTTCTGATATTTTAGGAACTTCAATATTCAATTTGAAAAATTCAGAATTTGAATTCAAAAAAGGGCCGATTTTCTCCAATTTGATTTTAATAGATGAGATCAACCGTGCTCCTGCCAAAACGCAAGCCGCTCTTTTTGAAGTTATGGAAGAACGCCAAATCACAATTGACGGATCTGGATATCAATTAGAAGCACCGTTTTTGGTTATTGCAACTCAGAATCCAATTGAGCAAGAAGGAACTTATCGTCTTCCAGAAGCTCAGTTAGATCGTTTTCTTTTTAAAATTACGATCGATTATCCAAAATTGAATGAAGAGATTTTAATTATTCAAAGAGAACATTCTTTACAAGATCACGGAAAACTGGATACCATAAAAACCATTCTTTCTTCAGATGAAATTAAAGAATACCAAGCTCTTGTTAAACAAATTAGAGTCGAACAAAATTTATTGGAATACATCGCAAGAATTGTAGTCAACACTCGTGAAAATGCCTTTTTGTATTTAGGAGCTTCTCCTCGTGCTTCGATTGCTATTTTGAATGCGGCTAAAGGTTTTGCAGCCATTCGCGGACGTGATTTTGTGACTCCAGAAGACATTAAAGAAGCTGCAATTCCTGTTTTACAACATAGAGTTATTGTAACTCCAGAACGTGAAATGGAAGGTATTACAAGCTCAGAAATCATTAAACAGATTATCGAAACAGTCGAGATTCCTAGATAGTTTTAGTCGCAGTTTTCAGTCTCAGTCTCAGTTCAACTACTGGCGAAAGTGAAAATTTGAAAAATCACACTTGAAACAAAAAAAATGAAATTCATAAAAAGTTTATATCTAAATAATTTCTTTTTCTATGTGCTTATGGGCATAATAGGATTATTTATTTGTGCTTTTATTTTTCCCAACATTTATAATGCTGTCTGGCTGATTGTATTGGGCTTAGTCACTTTTTTAGGACTTGATATCTTAATGCTTTATATTGCCAGAACTGGACTTGAAGCAGAAAGAATTACTCCAGAAAAATTATCAAATGGCGATTTAAATCCGATTAGGATTAATTTAAAAAATCATTACAATTTTCCGGTTTCGGTTAAAATAATTGATGAGATTCCGTTTCAGTTTCAGGTTCGTGATTTTAAAATTGTAAAAGCAATAAAAGCGTCCACACAAAAAGAAATTAGCTATGAGCTTCGTCCAACAGAACGCGGAGAATATCATTTTGGAGCTTTAAACGTTTATGTATCTTCACCTCTAAAATTAATTTCAAGAAGATTTTCATTTGACAAAGATCAAATGGTTCCGACTTACCCTTCTTATATTCAATTAAGAAAATACGATCTAATCGCTTTTTCGAACAATTTATTTCAATACGGAATCAAGAAAATACGCCGAATTGGTCATACAATGGAATTTGAACAAATTAAAGAATATGTTCAAGGCGATGACTTAAGAACATTGAATTGGAAAGCGACTGCCAAAAGAAATTCTTTAATGGTCAATCAGTTTCAGGACGAAAAATCACAATCGGTTTATATGGCAATTGACAAAGGACGTGTCATGCAAATGCCTTTTGACGGATTAAGTTTATTAGATTACGCAATTAATTCTGCTTTGGTTTTATCTAACGTGATCTTGAAAAAACAGGATAAAGCAGGACTTTTTTCTTTTTCTAAAAAAGTAGAAAACAGAGTTTTTGCCGAAAGAAGAGCTTCTCAAATGCAGAAAATTCTCGAGACTTTATACAATGTAAAAACCGATTTTTTTGAAAGTGACTACAGCCGACTTTACGTTGACATTAAGAAAAACATCAATCAAAGAAGTTTAATTATTCTTTATACGAATTTCGAAACAATGGACGGATTAAATCGTCAATTACCTTATTTAAAAGGAATTGCGAAAAGTCATTTATTGGTCGTTGTTTTCTTTAGCAATACAGAATTAAACAGCATCATCAACCAAAAAACAACTACAATTCAGGAAGTTTACGATAAAGTTATTGCCGAAAAATTCATGTTCGAAAAACGATTAATCGTAAACGAATTGAAGAAATACGGAATTCATTCGGTTTTAACACAACCCGAAAACCTTACTTTAGATGCCATTAATAAGTATCTGGAAATTAAATCAAGAGGTATTTTGTAAATCTTCTCTTTATTAATTTATAGTTACGTTACGTTATCCCGTAAAAATTGATTCATTAAATTAATTAGTTTTGAATCATTAATGTAATTTCAAATTAATAAAAATGAAAAAAGCAGTCTTATTTCTGTTCATTTTAGTTGGCATTCAATCTCATGCGCAAAAGACAGAAAACATCATCATAATTACTACAGATGGTTTCAGATGGCAAGAAGTTTTTAAAGGAATCGATCCTGCGATTGCCAATGACAAAAAATTCAATCAGGGAGATAGTGCCTATATTTATAAAAAATATGCAGATGCCGATGTCAAAGAAGCACGCAAAAAGCTAATGCCTTTTTTCTGGTCTGAAATTGCTTCGAAAGGGCAAATTTATGGCAATAGAGATTTAGGAAACAAAGTTGATGTTGCCAATCCGTATTGGTTTAGTTATCCTGGATACAGTGAAATCATGACCGGAAATGTAGATTTAAAAGTAAACTCGAATGGTTACAAACCAAATCCGAATGTAAATGTTTTGGAGTTTTTAAATCAACAATCTAAACTAAAAGGAAAAGTTGCCGCTTTTGGCGCCTGGGATGCTTTTGACAGAATTCTAAACGAAGAAAGAAGTGGTTTTCCTGTAATTTCTGCCTTTGATAAAGTGGGCGGAAACAAGCCAACTCCAGCCCAAAAATTATTAAATGAAATGCGTGACAATTCATTTAAACCTTTCCATATGGATGAATGTCTAGATGTTTTCACACATTATCAGGCAATGGATGAATTGAAAACTAAAAAGCCAAAAGTACTTTACATTGCTTACGGAGAAACCGATGAATGGGCGCATCACGGAGATTACAGATCTTATCTTGACGCCGCAAATCAAGTGGATAAATGGATTCAGGAAATCTGGAATTTTATTCAAAACGATCCACAGTACAAAAACAAAACAACTTTATTTATCACAGTAGATCACGGACGAGGTGATAAAGTAAAAACGCAATGGACAGACCACGGCGCCGATGTTCCGGGTGCGTCTGAAATCTGGTTCGCTGCAATGGGACCTGAAATTGCATCTAAAGGCGAGATTAAAACCGAATCTCAATTTTATCAAAAACAATTCGCTCAAACTTTGGCCAAAATAATGGGTTACGATTTTAAAACGTCGCATCCTGTCGAAAAAGAGATTTCAGAATTATTCTAATACAACCAAAACCATAAATAATTTTTTAACCAATTAAACCCAAATGAAAAAAACGTTATTATTTCTTTTGTTATCGATTCTTTCGATTTCTAAAATTACAGCTCAACAGCCTGATACTTTAAAGGCGTTTTATGACAAAATTGACAAATCTTTCACTTACGAAACAGGAAAAATTAAACTCCCTGAGGGTGAAGGAACTTTAAATGTCCCGAAAGGATTTAAATTTTTAAATGGAGAACAAACCCAAAATGTTCTGACCAATTTATGGGGAAATCCAGAAGACAAATCTATTCTCGGTTCCCTTGTTCCAGACGGAAAAGGCGTAACTCATGCCGACAGCTGGATGTTTGTAATAAGCTATCAAGGCGATGGTTATGTAAAAGACGATGATGCAGACGATATTGATTATGATGATCTTCTTAAAACTATGAAAGAAGATGTTAAGGCTGAAAATGAAGAAAGAAAAAAAGGCGGTTATTCTGAAGTTCAATTGATTGGATGGGCATCTAAACCTTATTATGACAACAATTTAAAAGTGTTGCACTGGGCAAAAGAATTGCAATTTGGCCAAGATAAAGAACATACCTTAAACTACGACTTAAGAGTTTTAGGAAGAAAAGGAATGTATAACATTTCTGCTGTAGCAGGTGTAAATCAATTAGAAGAAGTTAAAGCAAGTATCCCGGGAATCATTAAAAGTGTAGAGTTTAATGACGGACATAAATATTTGGATTTTGATGCTGATACAGATACTGTTGCCGCTTGGACAATTGGAGGTTTAGTTGCCGGAAAAGTTTTAGCAAAAGTTGGTTTCTTTGCCATCTTAGCCAAATTCGGAAAGTTTATCGTAATCGGAATTATAGCTGCTTTTGCAGGAATTAAAAAATTCCTTTTCGGTGATAAAAATCAAGTTGTTACAAAACCTGTTGAAGAAACAGCTCTTTTAGAAGAAAACAACGATACTACAGAAAAATAATTTTTTATAGCCACGAATTACACGAATTTAAAGACATTAAAATGAATTAAATTCGTGAATTTGTGGCTTATTTAACCGTTTCAATTTTCAAAAAAATCTCTGTACCTTTGCCCCTCTACAACTTTGAGTCTTAAAAAATGAAACAAATCACTTCTGTTCAAAATCCGTTTATAAAATCTTTGGTTTTACTTCAGGAAAAATCCAAAGCCAGAAAACAAACCGGAACATTTTTGATTGAAGGCTTACGCGAAATTTCATTAGCTATAAAAGGCGGTTATGAAATCGAAACGGTTTTATTTTTACCTGAATTAGTTTCTGAAACTGAAATCAACAAACTGATTCAAAATCCATTTCAAATTATTGAAATCAACAAAGAAGTTTATCAGAAACTGGCTTATCGCGATACAACGGAAGGAATTTTAGCTGTTGCAAAAAGCAAATCGCTTCAATTATCTGATCTACAATTATCCGAAAATCCATTAATTTTGGTTGTAGAATCATTGGAAAAACCAGGGAATATTGGCGCAGTTTTACGTACAGCAGATGCCGCTAATCTGGACGCTGTTTTAATTGCCAATCCAAAAAGTGATTTGTACAATCCGAACATTGTTCGTTCAAGTGTGGGATGCCTTTTTACGAATCAAATTGCAACTGGAACAACTTCAGAAATCATTGCTTTTTTAAAAGAAAAAAAGATCAGTTTTTATAGTGCCACTTTGCAAAACTCCACTTCTTATCATACTCAGAATTTTACAACACCAACTGCTTTGGTTGTTGGAACCGAGGCAACAGGATTAACTCAGCAATGGAGAGATGAAGCTACTCAAAACATTATCATTCCAATGCAAGGAGAAATAGATAGTATGAACGTTTCTGTTGCTGCCGCAATTTTAATTTTTGAAGCTAAAAGACAAAGAGGGTTCTGATTTTAGATTTTAGATTTTAAAAATCGCTTCGCTCTTTTTGGAATTTGGGATTTAAAATTTGTTTTTTCATCTTGGACTGAGTGAAGTCGAAGTCCCATTCCTACACAAAAAAATCAAAAATCTGCAATCAAAAATCTACATTTTTCTTCCTTGCGTATATTCAAACTAATTCTTATTTTTAGTACTTGAACTATGCCGTTATGACAGAAATAGATATTGAAAAAGAAAACAAAGCTATTGCACAGGAATACAAGGAATTACTTCGAATAAGTTACCAAACTTTAAGCCCAACTGATAAAAAATTAATTCGAAAAGCTTTTGATGTTGCTGTTGATGCACACAAAGAGCAGAGACGTAAGTCGGGCGAAGCGTATATCTTTCACCCTATTGCAGTTGCAAAAATTGTTGCCTCAGAAATTGGTCTGGGAGCGACCTCTATCGCTGCGGCTTTACTACACGATGTTGTAGAAGATACTCCGATTACAGTTGAAGATATTGAGCGTCTCTTTAATCCGAAAGTTGCACAATTGGTTGAAGGTTTGACTAAAATCTCATTAGTTCAAAAAGACTTAAATGCTTCGATGCAGGCTGAGAATTTCAGAAAAATGATTTTGACGTTGAATGATGACGTGCGTGTAATTCTGATTAAACTGGCAGATCGTCTTCATAATATGCAAACCATGGATTCGATGGCGGAATATAAACAAACCAAAATCGCATCTGAAACTTTATACATTTATGCTCCTCTAGCCCATCGTTTGGGACTTTATAATATTAAAACCAAACTTGAGGATTTAGGATTAAAATATACAGAACCTGCTGTTTACAATGACATTGTAAGTAAAATTCGCGAAACAAAAGAGCAACAAGATGCTTACATCAAAGATATTTCAGATGTTTTGAAAAAATCTTTAGACAGCGAAGGTATGGATTACATCATCAAAGGGCGACCAAAATCTATTTATTCTATTCGTCGAAAAATGCGTGCGCAAAACGTAACTTTTGATGAAGTTTATGACAAATTTGCCCTTAGAATTGTTTACAAAGCAGATCCGCATGAAGAAAAATTCGTAGCCTGGAAAATCTATTCTATCGTAACAGATCATTACAGACCTAGCCCGAGCCGTCTTCGAGATTGGATTTCGTCGCCAAAATCTACCGGTTACGAAGCGCTTCACATTACTGTAATGGGACCAAAAGGTCGTTGGGTAGAAGTTCAAGTTCGAAGCGAGCGTATGGACGAAATTGCCGAAAAAGGTTACGCTGCTCATTACAAATACAAAAATGGCGGAACTGAAGAAAGCGGATTAGACACTTGGCTGAATCTTCTTAGAGAAGCGTTAGAAAACCCTGAAACCAATGCTGTAGACTTTGTTGAAGATTTTAAAATGAATTTATATTCAAAAGAAATTTTCATATTTACACCAAAGGGAGAAATCAAATCATTACCAAAGGGCGCTACTTCTCTGGATTTCGCGTTCAGCATTCACTCTGAAATCGGAATTAAAACCAGAGGGACACGTGTAAACGGTCGTTTAGTTCCTTTAAATTACGAACTTAAAAGTGGTGATCAGGTTGAAGTTATTACATCTCCAAACCAAAAACCAACAGTAAACTGGTTGGAATATGTTACGACTTCAAGAGCTAAAAATAAAATCAAAAACGTTCTTAACGAGAACACTAAAAAAATTGCAGAAGAAGGAAAAGAATTACTTGTTCGAAAACTAAAACATTTAAAAATTACCTTTAATGAACAAGTAACCAACGAATTAGTTAACTTTTTCAAATTAAAAACAAGCTTAGATTTGTTTTATAGAGTTGGAATTGGTGCAATCGAAAATCAGCAGTTAAAAGATTACGCAGCGCAGAAAAGCAATTCGTTTATCAATTTCTTTAAAAATAAAATTAAGCGAAATAAAGATACAGCAGCCGAAGATATTCATAAACCAGTCATTAGCAGCAATTATGACATGCTGGTTTTTGGAACGGAGCATGATAAGCTAGATTATAAACTTTCGCAATGTTGTAATCCGATTCCAGGAGATGATGTTTTTGGATTTGTAACCATCAACGAAGGAATTAAAGTGCATAAAAAAGATTGTCCGAATGCCATCGGAATGCAGTCTAATTATGCTTACCGAATTATGAGCGCCAAATGGATTGACTCTTCGCAAGAAGAATTCAAAGCCATTATCAATATCACCGGAATGGATGTTTTAGGACTTACCAACCAACTGACAAGAGTAATTTCGAACAATATGAGCGTAAATATTCAAAGTATCTCTTTGAGTACAGATGCCGGAATTTTCCATGGTCAGATTGCTGTAATTGTAAAAAATAACACCATTTTGAAGAAAATGATCAATGCAATTAAGAAAATTGATGGAGTTGACAAGGTTACAAGAGAGTATAGAACCTAACTTTTTAGGGAAACTATAAGAATTTTGTAACGAAACTTTAAACCCGAAACTTTTATTCATTAAAAATAAAAAATTATCTTTGCCGGATATGACACTTATTTCAACTGACAACACTAAGAATCAAGAAATTGTAAAAAATGTTTTTACACTATATCTTGAGCAAAAAGGGCATCGCAAAACTCCTGAGCGTTATGCTATACTTCAGGAAATTTACGATAGCGAGGAGCATTTTGACATAGAAAACCTTTATATCAAAATGAAAAACAAAAACTATCGTGTGAGTAGAGCTACTTTATACAACACGATCGAGTTATTGTTGGACTGCGCTTTGGTTAGAAAACATCAATTTGGACAAAATCAGGCTTATTACGAAAAATCATATTTTGATAAGCAGCACGACCACATCATTATGACAGATTCTGGTGAGGTAATCGAATTTTGTGATCCAAGAATTCAAACCATCAAAAAGACTATCGAAGAAATTTTTGATATCGAAATTACAAATCATTCGCTTTATTTCTACGGAAACAAAAAGCAAAATTCAAACTCATAGTCTTTAATCAGACTTTAAAGGAAAAACAAAAAAAGAAAAATTAACTACATAATCAGTAGGACAACTTAGATTGTCCCAACGCAAATTAAAACAGAATGACCGTAGATTTATTACTAGGATTACAATGGGGAGATGAAGGTAAAGGAAAAATTGTTGACGTACTTACCTCAAATTATGATATTATTGCACGTTTCCAAGGAGGACCAAACGCAGGACATACATTAGAATTTGACGGAATTAAACACGTACTTAGAACAATTCCTTCTGGAATTTTCCACAAAAACTCAGTAAACATCATCGGAAATGGAGTTGTAATTGATCCTGTAGTTTTCCAAAAAGAAATTGAAGGTTTAGAGAAATTCAACCTTGATATTAAAAGCAAATTAATCATTTCAAGAAAAGCACACTTAATTTTACCTACTCACCGTTTGCTTGATGCAGCCTCTGAAGCTTCTAAAGGAAAAGCTAAAATTGGTTCTACTCTTAAAGGAATTGGACCAACTTACATGGATAAAACAGGTAGAAATGGTTTACGTGTTGGAGATATCGAATTAGAAGATTTTAAAGAGCGTTACAGAGCTTTAGCAGACAAACACGAAGCAATGATTGCTTTTTATGATGTTGCTATTCAATATAATTTAGCTGAATTAGAAAAAGAATTCTTTGAAGCTATTGAAGAACTTAAAAAATTAGATTTCATTGACAGTGAAGAATACATGCACCAAGCTCAAAAAGCTGGGAAATCTATTCTTTGTGAAGGTGCTCAAGGATCTTTACTTGATGTTGATTTCGGAACTTATCCTTTCGTAACTTCATCAAACACTACTGCAGCTGGAGCTTGTACAGGTTTAGGAATTGCTCCAAACAAAATCAAAGAAGTTTACGGAATTTTCAAAGCTTACGTTACACGTGTAGGTAGCGGACCTTTCCCAACTGAACTTTTTGACGAAGTTGGTGCTACAATGGCAAAAGTAGGTAACGAATTTGGTTCTGTAACAGGAAGACAAAGACGTTGTGGATGGTTAGACTTAGTAGCTTTAAAATATGCTGTCCAAGTAAATGGAGTTACTCAGTTAATGATGATGAAAGGTGATGTACTTTCTGGTTTTGAAACTTTAAAAGTTTGTACAGAGTACAACTACAAAGGACAAAATATTTCTCACTTCCCATACAACATTGAACCAGAAAACGTTACTCCGGTTTACAAAGAATTTAAAGGATGGAAAGCTGACTTAACAGGCCTAACAACTTACGATCAATTACCAATTGAGCTAAAAGAATATATCGAGTTTATTGAAAAAGAAATCGAAGTACCAATCAAAATTGTATCGGTTGGACCAGATAGAAAACAAACAATAACAAAATAATACATTTAAAACGCTCTGATAATCAGAGCGTTTTTTTTATACAAATCATTTCATTTATGAAAAATCCAGAAGTTCAAATTAAAGAAACTAAATTATTATCAGACAATTGGTATATTTTAAATCGAGTTACATTTGATTACAAAAAAGAAAATGGCGAAATTGAAGTTCATACACGAGAAGTTTATGATCGCGGTAATGGTGCTGGAATTTTATTATACAATTCAATAAAAAAGACCGTTATTTTAACGCGTCAGTTTCGTTTACCGACTTTTCTAAACGGAAATAAAGACGGAATGATGATTGAAGTTTGCGCTGGTCTTTTAGACAAAGACAATCCCGAAACTGCGATTATCCGCGAAACAGAAGAGGAAACAGGCTACCGAATTTCTAAAGTGGAAAAAGTTTTTGAAACCTATATGTCTCCCGGCGCTGTAACAGAAATTTTATATCTCTTTGTGGGCGAATATGACGAAAGCATGAAAGTAAGCGAAGGTGGCGGATTGGACGCTGAACAAGAAAACATTGAAGTTTTAGAGTTTACTTTTGATCAAGCTTATGCCATGATTGAATCTGGAGAAATTACAGACGCTAAAACTATTATGTTGTTGCAGCATGCTAAAATAAAAGGGTTGATTTAAATTTCACCTGTCTGTCTATATAAAATGAAAATCCCGAAACCAATTCAAAAAATTATGTAACCCTTTTCAGCTATCATAATCTTAACTTTAATTTCATAAAAATACGACCTATGAAAAAGTTATATTACACAGCAAACGGACTACTGATTTTAATGTTGGTTTTATTAGGTTCTTGTAAAAAAACCGATACGATCACATTGACAGAAAATAAAACAGAGAAAAAAGAGGTAATTGAATACAAGAAACCCAAAACAGTTTCTTATCAAATTTCTAATACCAAAGAATGGCTGAAACTTAATGAAGCTGACAGCAGTAAAATGAATATTGTATACGCCTTAAACAGAACCGACAAAGCCAATTTCAAAAAACTGGATTCAGTTGTAATTCCAGCAGATTTTACTGGTGATTTGGTTTATTATCTACCTTTTCCACTGCATGTTTCTGCATTAGAAGAAGTTTCAAAAATTATTCTCTTTTCGTATCCGACTCAGACTTTTGCTGCCTACGAAAATGGCGAATTAGTTCGTACAGGCCCAACTAATATGGGAAGAAAAAAAGACCCTACTCCAACCGGATTGTTTTTCACCAATTGGAAAGCTGAAAAAACAACAAGTACTTTTAATGACGAATGGGAATTAAAGTGGAATTTTAATATAGAAAACAAACTTGGAGTTGGTTTTCATCAATACGATTTACCTGGATATCCAGCGTCGCATTCTTGTTTGAGATTACTAGAAAAAGATGCCAAATATCTTTACAAATTCGCCGATGAATGGATTTTGAAAGACAAAGAAAACGTAAAAGTAAAAGGAACTCCAGTAGTAGTTTTTGGAAGTTATGATTTTGACGGACCAAAACCTTGGCTTAAATTGTCCTCAGATCCAGAGGCTCTAAATATATCTGAAGGTGATATTGAGACAGAAACAAAACCGTTTTTAAAAGAAATTTTAGAAAATCAAAATCTTAGAGAAGCCGAACCAACAAAAACTATATAGTATATTGTGTTTGATTTTATTTAAAAATACAACTTTGAATAAAATAGCACGCGAATCAAACGGATTTACTTCGTAAAAACGCGGACAAAAACGGATTTTTTTGATTCTTTCCGTTTTTTTCCGCGTTTTCGTGATAACGAATCTACCTAATCTGTGTCAAAATTTATACTATTTTAATTGCGCCCAACGGTTAATACAATAGTATGAAATCAGCTGAGAAATAGAAGATCTATTGCATTCTGACATTGTAGCTGAGGATAATTTGAATAGTTGGTTTTAAAAAACAAAAAAGGCGTAAGAATCAAATCTTACGCCTTTATATTATATCGAAAACTAAAAATTATCTAGAATAATTTGGAGCTTCTTTTGTGATAGTTACGTTGTGTGGATGACTTTCGGTGATTCCGCTAGAAGTGATTCTAACAAAACGTCCTGTTTCTTGTAAAGTCGGAATATCTTTTGAACCACAGTATCCCATACCTGCACGAAGACCTCCAATAAACTGAAGCATACTTTCGTTCAATTCTCCTTTGTAAGGAACACGTCCAACGATTCCTTCTGGAACCAATTTCTTAACGTCGTCTTCAACATCTTGGAAATAACGATCTTTAGAACCCGTTTGCATTGCTTCAACAGAACCCATTCCGCGGTAAGATTTGAATTTTCTTCCTTCAAAAATGATAGTTTCTCCTGGAGATTCTTTTGTTCCTGCTAATAATGAACCTAACATTACACAGTCAGCACCTGCAGCGATTGCTTTAGGAATGTCTCCTGTATAACGAATTCCACCATCAGCAATAACTGGAACTCCAGTTCCTTTAATTGCAGCAGCAACTTCTAAAACTGCTGAGAATTGAGGAAAACCTACACCTGCAACAATACGAGTTGTACAGATCGAACCAGGACCAATTCCAACTTTTACACCATCAGCACCATTTTCTACTAAATATTTAGCAGCTTCAGGAGTTGCAATGTTTCCAACAATTACATCAATTTGCGGGAATTTTGATTTTACTTCTTTTAAAGTGTTTACCACACCTTCTGTATGTCCGTGAGCTGTATCAATAATGATTGCATCTACACCTGCATTTACCAAAGCTTCAGCTCTTTGAACTGCATCTCCTGTAACTCCAATTGCAGCAGCAACTCTCAAACGTCCAAAAGAATCTTTATTTGCAATTGGCTTTTGAGTCAGTTTTGTAATATCTCTAAATGTAATTAAACCAACTAATTCATTTTGAGCATTTACAACTGGTAATTTTTCGATTTTATGTCCTTGTAAAACAACTTCTGCTTGTTCTAAAGAAGTTCCTTCTGCAACCGTTACCAAGTTTTCACTTGTCATAACTTCAGCAATTGGTCTTGAACCATTTTTTTCGAAACGTAAGTCACGATTGGTTACAATTCCTTTTAGGATTTTGTTTTCGTCAACGATTGGAATACCACCGATTCCGAATTCTTTCATGGCATTTTTTGCGTCAGCGATTGTAGAGTTCATTGGTAATGTTACCGGATCGATAATCATACCTGCTTCAGCACGTTTTACTTTTCGAACTTTTCCTGCCTGTTGTTCGATAGTCATATTTTTATGTAAAACACCGATTCCTCCTTCTTGTGCCATAGCAATTGCCATTGCACTTTCTGTTACTGTATCCATAGCAGCAGATACAATTGGAACGTTTAATGTGATGTTTCTTGAGAATTTCGATTTGATACTCACTTCGCGTGGAAGCACATTCGAGTAGTTAGGTACTAATAATACATCGTCGTAAGTTAAACCTTCGCCGATAATCTTGGAGTTGTGTGCTATCATGTTGCAATTTCTAGTTGAATTGCGTGCAAATATAGTGAATAAATTGCTAACTTGAATACTAAGTTATTCATAAATTTACGTTTACACGAATCATCTTACAAAACTGCATATTTTAGCCCAGATGGAAATGGAAAGCCACGAAAAGCTAAAAAACATTTTTTTCTGGTTTAAAAAAGCGACCAACGGAAGCTCTTTTTAAATCTTGAAAAAAAGTGTTTTAGCTCGAGTGCTTGAAATGTACAGCTGGAAATTGCTCCTGAAATCAATCATCATCACGACCTTGAAAAACAAAATTGATTCCGAGTTGGAATGTGGCACTGTTGGCTTTTGATAAATCTTTATATTCTAAAACATTTCCGAACAAGGCATAAATATTGACCGCTCCTACTGTTCCTGCAAGTCCTAAACCGATATTTTTGTTTGAAAATGTATCGAAAGTGTAGGTTGCTTTTGCTTCCAGTTTTCTAAAAATGCTTCTTTTATAAAATGCCGTCAGGGCAAATAACGGTTCGCGGGGTGCCGTCATAGCGAATAATTGCGCGCCAACTGCATTCTTATAATAGGTGTCGATTTTTCCGCGGCAATTACATTCATCATCTGGACGTGCTTCTCCAAATGAATATTGAATGGATGAATAAAATTTGGTCGGACGCCAAGTAGTGTATTTATTATATAATGTATCTCTGGGAATAGCTCTGTCAAATTCGTCAAAAACATTTTCTGGATCATCATTACCCATAAAATCAGGATTTACTCCATCGTATTGATACGTTCCTTTGTAAGTCAGGGTTTCGATATCTTTTGATTGTCTTACAAAACCTAAATCTATTACACTCGCTGTTAGCTGTAAATTGTTTTTAATGTAATAGGTAAATCCAGCATCGACACCAAGTCCTAAACTTCCGCTAAAAAAGGTGTTGTTAGCAATATCTCTAACGACATTTCCTTCATATTCATCTTTTGTGAATTTAGAAATTCCAGAAGTTTTTAATTCCAAATTTGAAGAAATAATTTGGTTGTAAAGATTAGTATCTCCGGCATTTTGCCCAGTATAAATGTAGCCTGAATTCTTTGTTGATGTTGCATTGGCTCCACTAGAATAAATTTTAGCGCGTCCGCCGTAAACCAATTTATCGCTTACTTTTTTATGAAAACCAACATGCCAAACAGAAAGAACCTCAGCTTTCATGTTTAAATCTCCAAGATTGAACGACTTTCCGATATAATTTCTGTTTCCGTCTAAAGCCAAAATTGCTAAATCTTTTGGAACAAACATAAAAAAGTCAAACTCTTGGTACAAACCGAAGGAAACATACGATTTACTTTCTCTACCACCAATTCTAAATCCACCGGAAAAAACTTCCAATTGCTGGTTGGTAACCACTTTATCTCTATTTGTAGATTGATTTACTACGTTTCGAACTTTTTGATTAAAATCGACACCATTGTTGGCAAACAAATCGTAAGCCGTAAAACTGCTTGAACCTACATTGGCCGAAATTCCGGATAAAACAGGAAATCCAAAATAATATTTATAAGAAACATCGGCTCCTGGATTTACCATTAAGGATTGAGGAATCGCAGTAAAATTATACAGCAGTTCTTTATTTTGAGAAAAAGAGGAAAGCTGAAAAACGAGGCAGATAATCAGAATTATTTTTCTCATTCGACTGTTAAATAAACTGTTGCACCTGATCTTAATTTAAGATTTCCTAAGCTTGCAGCATTTAATGGTGCGCCGGTTGCTATTAAAACAACGAAACCTATTTTTGTAGTTTGTTTTAGAAGAGCCAATCTTTCATTTTCAAAAACTTCTGTTGGATATTTTATCACATTCGAAGTCCCTGTATAAGCAGGAACAGTATAAGATATGGTTTGCAAAATTTGATTTTGGTCATTCATCAATAAAAGATTGACCGCAAAAGTTCTATCTATGTTATTTTCGATTTCAAAATCAAACTCGGCTTTATGCAGATGATTGGTAAAGAATTTATCTCTAAAAACATCAAAGTCTCTGGTATCAAAAGCAATATGAGTACCTCCATCATCTATAAGCTGATTGGCAGGAATATCAAAATGGGCAAGATTCGCCACAACAACTGGTTCCAACTTTAAATCTTTAATTTGATCGAAATCTAAATCGCTCGAACAGGAAAAGAATAGAAAGGCGAGTAAAATTATACTAGAAATATTGTAGTATTTTGATTTCATGATAAAAGTATATCTAATAAATGTAACGCTAAATGTTTACAATCATTATCTAAGGTAAGTAAATATAACCATTTATTAATGGAACTTTCCGAACAATTTTGAAGCTTCATTATAAGCGCTTTCAAAACTAAGAGAGTTCAAACCTGTAACTTTCTTATTCGCAGTAAAATACGAAATCAATTTTTCTGTAGGCATATTTCCAGTCAATTTATCGGTTGCCATAGGACAGCCTCCAAAGCCTTGAATAGCGCCATCAAAACGAGTACATCCTGCTTTTGATGCGGCATCTATCTTTTCAAACCAGCTTTCTGGCGTAGTATGTAAATGTGCACCAAACTCGATCTTTGGGTATTTCGGAATCAAATGAGAAAACAGGTACGTAATTACTTCGGGCGTTGAACTTCCGACAGTATCTGAAAGTGACAAGATCTTCACTCCCATTCCTGCGAGTTTTTCTGTCCATTCTGCCACAATTTCAACATTCCACGGATCTCCGTAAGGATTCCCAAAACCCATTGAAAGATAGGTAACTACTTCTTTATTTTTCTTATCTGCAACTTCCAGAATTTCTTTTAAGGTAATTAAGGATTCTGCAATCGTTTTATGGGTATTACGCATCTGGAAATTCTCTGAAATAGAAAATGGAAAACCTAGATATTGAATCTGTTCATATTCAGAAGCTGTTATCGCGCCTTGCGTATTGGCAATAATCGAAAGTAGTTTGCTTGTTGTCTGAGACAAATCAAGTTGTTCTAAAACGGCTGCAGTATCCTGCATTTGCGGAATCGCTTTTGGAGAAACAAAGCTTCCAAAATCAATAGTATCAAAACCTACTCTAAGCAAAGCTTGTATATAGGAAACTTTATTTTTGGTTGGAATAAAATCTCTTATGCCTTGCATGGCATCTCTTGGACATTCAATGATTTTGATTTCTTTATTCAAAGCTTATTCTTTTGTAGAAGCTAAGTTAGTTTCTTTTTTACTGAAATAAAAAAGATTTTTACTCGAAACCAATTATTCCCTACTATTGTAATTATTTAAATTATTACATAAAAACGTAATAACAAACAATATTACCAAAAAACGTAATAATTAAAATTATTACTTATATTTGTAATAGAAAGTTTATTATTTTTTAATTATATTTGGTTATGACTAGTGTAATTACAGGTGACATAATTGGTTCAAGACAACAAAAATCAGAGCATTGGGTTGAGGATCTTAAAAAGATTTTAGCTCCATTGGGCGCTACGCCTAGTCAATGGGAGATTTATCGTGGAGATGAATTTCAAATTGAAGTTTCAATTCCCGAAAATGCTTTACTAATTGCTATTTTAATAAAAGCTCGTTTAAGAGCACTAAAATTGGATGCTAGAATGAGTATTGGTTTTGGAGACAAAACGTATAATACTGAAAGAATTTCAGAAAGCAATGGTTCTGCCTTTATAAATTCAGGAGAGCTTTTTGAAACTTTAAAAAAGCAGAAAGTGACTTTAGCACTTCGGAGCGGTGACAACAGTTTTGATGAAAAATTGAATTTAATGCTCCAACTGGCTTTAACTTTTATGGACAGCTGGCTGGTACAATCTGCAGAATTTGTTGCTGTTGCTATAGAAAATCCAACTTTGTCACAAGAAGAATTAGGGCAAAAATTAGGAATTAACCAAGCCGCTGTCAGCCGAAGACAAAAACGCGCTCAGTTTGATTTGGTTATGAATTTAGATCGATATTTTAGAACACAAATAAAACAAATTACAGCCTTATGATTTTATTCGTAAAACTGCTTTTAGCTCATTTATTAGGTGATTTTATCTGGCAACCAAATTCCTGGGTAGCCGATAAAGAGATAAAAAAATATAAAAGTATTTACTTGTATGTTCATCTTTTATTGCATGGTGTCTTAACCGTAATCCTTGTCGGCGAAATCAGTTTTATACCTTATGCTATTTTAATTGCCATAACACACGGAATTATCGATATAATCAAATTGAATTTTCAGAAAAAGAAAACCAAACGTACTTGGTTTGTTGCAGACCAAATTACACATATTCTGATTCTAATCGCCGTGGTTCTACTTTACGAAAATAAAGGCTTGGTATCTTTTTGGCAACACAATGAATTCTGGATTTTAGTTACTGGAATTTTATTGGTTACCAAACCTACTTCTATACTCATCAAAACCATTATTTCTATTTGGAGTCCAGAAAGCAGAAACAGCCACCAAGACAATTCTCTTGCCAGTGCAGGAAATTACATTGGCATTTTAGAACGTCTCTTAGTGGTTTGTTTTATTTTGACAGCACATTTTGAAGCTATCGGATTTCTATTGGCCGCAAAATCTATTTTTAGATTCGGAGATCTAAAAGAAGCCAAAGACCGAAAACTTACAGAATATGTAATGATTGGAACTTTAATCAGTTTTGGAATTGCTATTATTGTGGGACTTGCAATTCAGGCCATTCTTTTACAATTGCCCTAAAACTTTTTTATTGATCGCTTTTATTAACGCCGGTCCTTCATAAATAAAACCAGTGTACAATTGCACTAAACTTGCTCCTGCATTTAGTTTTTCGATGGCATCGTCTGCAGAATGAATTCCTCCTACTCCAATAATTGGGAATGCTTTATTGCTTTTTTCTGAAAGAAAACGAATTACTTCTGTAGAACGTTTTGTTAATGGTTTTCCAGATAAACCTCCTGTTTCAGATTGATTGGCAGATTGTAAACCTTCTCTCGAAATTGTAGTATTGGTTGCAATTACACCCGCAATCTGTGTTGTTTTTACAATATCAATAATATCTAATAATTGCTCATCTGTTAAGTCTGGAGCAATTTTTAGAAGAATTGGTTTTACTTTTTGCGTGCTTGTTTTTTGTTTTTCAACATTTCTATTTTGCAAAGTCTGCAATAATGCTGTTAAAGGTTCTTTGTCTTGTAAAGCTCTTAAATTTGGTGTATTTGGAGAACTTACATTCACAACAAAATAATCAACGTGATCGTACAAAGCATCAAAACAAATGATGTAATCTTTAACGGCATCTTCATTATCGGTCACTTTATTTTTCCCGATATTTCCTCCAATTAAAACTCCCGAATTTTTCTTCAAACGTTCAACTGCTTCTAGAACTCCGCCATTATTAAATCCCATTCGGTTAATAATTGCCTGATCTTCTTTTAAACGAAATAAACGTTTTTTCGGATTTCCTTCTTGTCCAACTGGTGTTACTGTTCCGATTTCGATAAAACCAAAACCAAAATCACCCAATTCTTTGTACAATTTTGCATCTTTATCAAATCCTGCGGCAAGTCCAACTGGATTTTTGAATTTGATTCCGAAAACTTCTCTTTCTAATCGAGCGTCTTTTACTTCATAAATTGATCTTATAATCGCCGAAACTCCTGGGATTTTTGAAATGAATTTTACAAATGAAAAAGTAAAGTAATGCACTTCTTCAGGATCAAACCAAAAAAGTATCGGACGAATTATCAATTTATACATAAGAGTTGTGTTGTTATTTTTTCGGATGCAAATTTAAATATTATAGTTTAAAAAGGTACCTATTTACGAAAACAAATAATTTCAATTTTGTTTGATTCTTCAATGTACATTGTAATCTCACTCCTTTTTTTTGTTCAAAATCAGGTTTTTTATGTTGCAAATTATAAAATGAAACCATTTGGAGCCTGAAAACCAACTTCTTTGGCTCACATATTACCTAATTTTGAGAGAATAAGTCTAATCATTTTTAAGACTACAAATGCTACAAGCCTTTAAAAACATTTCTCTCCAAAAACATACCCATTGTTAGCTTACCTTATTATTAAGCCCCACAGCAATCAAATAATAATTAAACAGTTACAATCATGAAAAACAGCAACAGAACAATGATTCAAAAAAGTTTTTACCTGTTTCTATTATGCTTTTTATCAGGCATAACTTTTAAAGCGTCGGCACAAGCTGATCCTCAACAAGTAACGAAAGAAACTTTTAAAGGAAAAATCGCATTGGATATTAGAGATTCAAAAAGTGATTGGGCTCCTTATCTTCCTAAAAAGGCTCCTGCGGGTTCTCCTAATATTTTATTCATCTTATATGATGACACCGGATTAGCGGCTTGGTCTCCTTATGGTGGAGGAATAAATATGCCAACGATGCAAAAACTAGCCGACAACGGAATTACTTACTCGCAATGGCATACAACTGCGCTTTGTTCGCCAACTCGTTCCACTTTATTAACGGGACGCAACCATCATCTCAATGGAATGGCAGCCATTACAGAAACTGCTGACGGTTATCCAGGGGCAAGCGGAAGAATCCCTAAACAAGCTGCTACAATCGGACAAGTGCTTCAAGATAATGGATGGAGTACTTTTTGGATTGGAAAAAACCACAATGTTCCTGAGCAAGATATTGCTTCTGGTGGTCCTCGCAGCACTTGGCCTTTACAAATGGGATTTGACCGTTTTTACGGATTTCTTGGAGGAGAAACCAATCAATGGTATCCTGATTTAGTAGAAGACAATCATTTTATTGAACCGCCTGCAACTCCAGAAGAAGGATATCATTTATCTAAAGATTTGGCCGATCATGCACTCGAATTTATAAAAGACCAACAAGCAACAAACCCTTCTAAACCTTGGTACATGTGGTATTGTCCAGGCGCAAATCATGCACCGCATCATGCTCCCGAAGAATACATTGCCAAATATAAAGGCAAATTTGATGACGGTTATGATGCTTATCGTAAGTGGGTTTTACCTCGAATGATTGCAAAAGGAGTTCTTCCTCCGGGTACAAAATTTGACAATTTTAATCCGATGCCTCCGGGAGTTGCAAATCCAGCTGATAATGTTTTAGACTGGAACAAATTAAAACCTGAAGAGAAAAAACTATTTTCAAGATTGGCAGAAGTTTATGCTGGTTTCTCTGAATATACTGATGCACAAGTAGGCCGAATTATTGATTATTTAGAAAAAACGGGACAACTAGAAAATACAGTTGTTATTTATGCAGCAGATAATGGAGCTTCTGGAGAAGGTTCTGAATCGGGTTCTGTAAATGAGAATAAATTCTTTAACGGATATCCTGACGAATTAAAAGAAAACCTGAAATATATTGACAAATTAGGAGGTCCTGATACTTACGAGCATTATCCAACGGGATGGGCTGCGGCATTTTCAACTCCTTTCAAAATGTTTAAAAGATACAGCCAATATGCGGGAGGAACTTGCGATCCGTTAGTTATTTCATGGCCAAAAGGAATAAAAGCAAAAGGAGTTGTTCGCGATCAGTTTCATCATTCAACGGATATTGTACCAACGATATTAGATATTTGCGGACTTGAAATGCCAAAAGAATATCGTGGCGTTCCTCAGTATCCTTTATCTGGAGTTTCTATGAGATACTCTTTTGATGCCGCTCCAAATACAAAAACACAAAAACATATTCAATATTTTGCCATGTTAGGAAGCCGTGCGTTGTGGAAAGACGGTTGGAAAGCTGTTGCGCTTCACGCTCCGCTTGGTGGAAAAGGAAATTTTGACAAAGACGAATGGGAATTATACAATACTGATGTAGACCGTTCTGAATCTAACAATCTAGCTAAAAAATATCCAGACAAACTAAAAGAATTAATAAAAGATTGGAATGACGAAGCCGCTAAAAATCTGGTTTTACCACTTGATGACCGTTCTGCAATCGAAGTTTTAGGAACCGAAAGACCTTCTTCTGAGGCTCCTCGTGATCTTTATAAATATTACCCAGGAACTTCTCCTGTACCAGAAGGTGTTGCTGTAAATGTTCGCGGACGTTCTTATAAAATTGTTGCCGATGTTGATGTAAAAGACGCTAATGCCAATGGAGTTCTTTTTGCTCATGGTTCCCGTTTTGGAGGTCATACCTTATTTTTAAAAGACAAAAAACTGCATTATGTATATAACTTTTTAGGAATTTCTCCTGAGCAGAAATTTACTTCAAATGTTGCCATCACTCCCGGAAAACATGTTTTTGGAATGGAATTCAACCGTGAAAAAGCAGGTCCAAACGGAGAATCTTTAGGAACAATGAAATTGTACATTGATGGAAAAGAAGTCGCTTCTGGACCAATGCGAACACAGTCTGGTAAATTTACTCTTTCTGGCGACGGACTTTGCGTAGGCTTTGACAGTGGAGATGCCGTAAGTAAAGAATACAAAACCCCAGGAACATTTAAAGGCGGAGAGATTTACGGTGTCGGAATAAATGTTGGAAAAATCGAATACTCTGATTTAAATAATGAAGCCAAAAGAGCTTTGGGAAGAGACTAATTTTTTAATGACAACAAATTAAAACAGGTATTTTATGATGACATAATTTCAAAACGATACCTCTTTTAATTTATAAATCTTTGAATTAAAATGTATAACTCGACTATTTACCATAAAAAGATCTTGTTTTTAATGCTGCTTTCTTCATTCAGCTGTTTTTTTTCAAATAAAATAATTGCACAAGAAAGTGAAGAAAAAACTTTTAGTCCGCATCATCAAATAGGTCTTTCAATCAATCATGTTCATGTTTTTGAAGGTCGTGATGACGAAGGAAATCGTGAAGTTTTAAGCCTTCCTGCTTGGGGATTAGATTATACTTTTCAATTTCATGAAAAATGGGCAATCGGACTTCATACAGATTTTATTATCGAAAAATTTAAAGTCGAAAAAAATCTTGCCAGTGGAGAAGACAAAGAAACAATCGAAAGAAGTTATCCTGTTGCTCCTGCTTTAATGGGAATTTATAAACCAAGCGAACGCTGGAGTTTCCTTTTAGGTTTTGGAGGCGAATTTGCCAAAGAAGACAATTTTTTCCTGACTCGTGCCGGAGTTGAATATGGCTATGAACTGCCAAAAGGCTGGGAAATATTTGGAACCGTAAGTTATGACTTCAAATGGAATGCTTATGACAGCTGGGGAATTGGTCTAGGAATCGCAAAAAACTTTGGAGGAAAATAAATTAATAAAAGCAGTTAGAAACTTTACAACTCTCAGCCTATGTTTAGTCGACAAAAAGCAATATGCATCTGGAAAAATTTTCTTTATATAGGAATACTTTTTATAGGTTTTAATGGGATTTCTCAAGAAGAAAAAGACACTACAAAAATAATGAGTGTTCGTTATGGAAAAAAAGGAATTGAACTTCAGACAAGAGATAATAAATTTCTATTTCAATTACAGAGCAGACTGCAATTTCGTTTTTCTACTCCTTATGACACAGATCCTTTGACTTATGACGATTACAGTCAAGATGCTAAAACAACATTTAAAATAAACCGTGCCAGACTAAAAATTGGCGGTCATGCTTTTGAGCCTTGGCTTAAATATTATTGGGAATATGAATTGAGTCAGTCCAATTTACTTGATTTTAGAATCATGATTGAAAAATGGGATTGGCTGAGTTTTAAAGTCGGACAATGGAAAACAGAATTTACCCGCGAACGTTATATCAGTAGTGGTGAACAGCAAATGGTAGAAAGATCTCTAATTAATCGTCCGTTTACAGTTGACAGACAATTAGGAGCCGAAATTTACGGTCATTTAAAAGGAAGTGGCATTGCCGATTTCAATTATTGGTTTGCCGCCTTAACCGGAACAGGGCGTGGAAGTACTTCAAATGATGACGGAAATCTAATGTACTTTGGAAGAGCGCAATGGAATTTCTTAGGACGATTTCTTGATTTTGAAGGTTGCGACTTGGAATTTCATGAAAAACCAACTCCTATTATTGCTTTTTCTGCCATAACTAACCGAAGTCCATACACAAGATTTTCGCAAGCTGGTGGAGGTTCTTTAGACGGATTCGAAGATGGTTTACCTGGACAATACAGAGTCAATCAATGGAATCTAGAAACTGCTTTTATGTATCGTGGTTTTTCTTGGCAAAGTGAATGGCATACCAAAGAAATAATAGATAAACTCAACAACGATGACATGACGGTAATGAGAGGTTATTATGTACAGGCAGGATATTTTTTTCATACTGTTTTTCATTGGTGGCCGAAACATTTAGAAATGGCAGCAAGACATGCCTCATACAAACCCGATTATTCTATTAGACAAAATCGGCAGGACGAATCTACATTGGCTTTTAATTGGTTTTTCAAAGGGCATAAGAACAAATTGACTTCAGAAATAAGTTATTTTAGTTTTCAAGACAAAACACTCCCGTTGGAACAAGGCTGGCGTTTTAGAATACAATGGGATATTTCATTGTAATTCAAAGTTTTATAGTTGCAACAACCAATTCAAATCTTTTTTTTCATAACTTTAAGTCATATAAATCCTTGAAAATGAAAAACATATCCAAATCTCTAAGAAAATCAGCAATAGTTTGCTTGATGGGAACATTTTTCCTCATTTCAATTGATAGTTTAGCACAGCGTAATCGTGGGGGCGGAGGCGGAGTAAACAGATCTGGAGGGGCAACTCACACTAGACCTGCAAGACCTGCAAATCAAACCAGACCAAATGCAACGAGACCAGCCAAAACAACGAGGCCAGCTGCAACGACACGACCTGGGTCTAATAATTCTGGAACGAAAGTAACCAGACCTGCGAATAATTCAAATTCAAGAATTAATAATCGTACCAATACTACAAACAGAAATAATACAGTCAATAGAAACAACGGGAACAGAAATACAAATATTAGCGGCAATACTCGAAATGTAGATCGAAGCCGAGATATCACCATAAATAATAACCGCAACACAGTAGTAAGAAGAAATACAGTCGTTTATGCACGTCCTCCCTATAGATATGGTGGTTATCGCTATTATGGCTATCATCCTTATTATTACCATCCTTATCGTCCATTTTATTGGGGACCGGTTTGGCATCCTTGGGGATTTTTTGTTGCGACTTTAGCGGTTACAGCAATTGTCGTTAGCGTAGAAAGCAGCCAATATCATTATGACCAAGGAGTTTGGTATGCACCGTCAAGCGGAGGATATACTGTTGTGCCTGCTCCTGTTGGAGGTACAGTAAATAATATTCCGAGTGGAGCACAAACCGTCAATACAGGTACTGTTAATAATTATTACTACGGAGGTACTTATTATGAAAAAGACGGAAATAATTACAAAGTTGTGGCTCCAACTGCTGGAACAATTGTAGAAAGTCTACCTGAAGGCGGTGAAGAAGTGACAATTGGAGATGTAAAATACATCAAATTTGGAGAAACTTATTACCAGCCTGTACAAATAGATGGACAAAATAAATATGAAGTCGTTCTTGTTGAAAAAGACAATTAATTTCATTAGTCCTATCAAATTAGTATAATTATAAAATTATTTTTATAATTTTATCCTCTCTATTGACAACCATAATCAGTTTAAAAATAAACAACCATGAAAAAGAAAACTTTTTGGATTTTTGCGTTACTCACATTATCCATTATTTCCATAGCGTACAGCTACACGAGATTTTCAAATAAAGAAGAAAAAACGGTTGCTGAATGTCATGAAACTCCAACAAATACAGAATCTCAATTCAAACCAACTATCGAAAATAAATTCAAACCCACAATAAAAGCACCTAAAGGCATGGTTTGGATTCCTGGCGGTGAATTTTCTATGGGATCAAACGTTGAAGATGAAAGTTTATGTAGCATAAAAGGAGTAACAAAAGATGCGGCACCTATTCATCGTGTTTATGTCGACGGTTATTATATGGACGAAACAGAAGTAACCAACGAAGAATTTGAAAAATTTGTAAAAGCGACTGGTTATGTAACTGTAGCTGAACAAAAACCAACTAAAGAAGAATTTCCAACAGCAAATGAGGCTGATTTAATTACGGGTTCAGTTGTTTTCACTCCTACTCCATCAGCAGTTAATTTGAATAATTTCCTGCAATGGTGGCGTTACGAACCAGGCGCTGACTGGAGACATCCTGAAGGACCGCAAAGCACCATTATAGGAAAAGAAAAATATCCTGTAGTTCATGTTGTTTATGAAGATGCTCAAGCCTACGCAAAATGGGCAGGAAAAAGACTTCCAACAGAAGCAGAATGGGAGTTTGCTGCACGTGGCGGAAAAACGGGAAATCTTTATGCCTGGGGAAATGATTTAAAACCTAAAGGAAAATTTCAGGCTAATATTTATCAGGGACATTTCCCAATAAAAGACGGAGATACTGGCGAAGATGGATTTAAAGGAATTGCACCAACCAAACAATACGCTCCAAATGCCTACGGTTTATACGATATTGCTGGAAATGTATGGGAATGGGTTCATGATTGGTACAGTACCGATTACTACAAATCATTAGCAGAAAGCGGAAAAGTAACAAAAAATCCACAAGGGCCAGATGCTTACTATGATCCTAATGATCCTTCAGAAATAAAACGTGTACATCGTGGCGGCTCATTTCTGTGCACCGATCAATATTGTACACGTTACATGGTTGGTACAAGAGGAAAAGGCGAAATCAGATCTGCGGCTAACCACGTTGGTTTTAGATGTGTAAAAAGCAAATAATAATCTTTAAATATCAAAAAGGGATTCTGCAGAGAATCCCTTTTTTTATTAATTCTGATATAGAAAGCTAAATTATTGCACAGAAAAAATTTTCTATATTTGCTAAAAAATCAAAAAAATGCAACATATCATAGATCGTTTTATCAGTTATGTAACAATTGACACTGAATCAGATCCAAATTCTCAAACAACACCAAGTACTCAAAAACAATGGAATCTTGCCAATAAATTGGTCGAAGAACTAAAAGCAATTGGCCTTGAAGACGTAACTATAGACGACAAAGCTTATATCATGGCAACGCTTCCAAGCAATGTTGAACATGAAGTGCCAACAATTGGTTTTGTTTCTCACTTTGATACTTCTCCTGATTTTAGTGGAGCCAATGTAAAACCTCAGATTGTTGAAAATTACGACGGAAAAGATATTGTTTTGAATGCAGAAAAAAACATCATTTTATCTCCAAACTACTTTAAAGATTTATTACAATATAAAGGTCAAACTATCATTACAACTGACGGAACGACTCTTTTAGGAGCTGATGATAAAGCTGGAATTACAGAAATTGTTTCGGCAATGGAATATTTAATTCAGCATCCAGAAATTAAACACGGAAAAATCAGAATTGGTTTTACACCCGATGAAGAAATTGGACGTGGAGCACATCATTTTGATGTTGAAAAATTTGGAGCACAATGGGCCTATACCATGGATGGAAGCCAAATTGGTGAATTAGAATATGAAAATTTTAATGCAGCTGGAGCGAAAATTACTTTCAAAGGAAAAAGCGTTCATCCTGGATATGCCAAAGGAAAAATGATCAATTCGATGCTTTTAGCGAATGAGTTTATCAACGAACTTCCAAAAGGAGAAACACCTCAGGAAACTAAAGGCTATGAAGGATTTTTCCATGTTCATCATATAAAAGGAAATATCGAAGAAACTGTTTTAGAATTAATTATTCGTGATCACAACAAAAAGAAATTTGAAAAACGAAAAGAATTAATTCATACATTAGCAAAAAAAATTAACAAGAAATTTGCTAAGAAATTTGGTGAAGATATCGTAATTGCTGAAGTAAAAGATCAATACTACAATATGAAAGAAAAGGTTTTACCTGTAAAATATATTGTTGATATTGCTGAAAAAGCAATGAGAGAATTAAACATCAAACCGATTATTAAACCAATTCGAGGCGGAACTGATGGATCTCAATTATCATTTATGGGATTACCTTGTCCGAACATATTTGCTGGAGGACATAATTTCCACGGGAAATACGAATATGTTCCTGCAGAAAGTATTCAGAAAGCAACTGACGTTATTGTAAAAATTGCCGAACTAACTGCGATTCCAGGTATTTTTGATGCACCAGAAAAATCTAAAAAAAGAAAATAAGTGGAAACAAAATCCGAAAATAAAGGCATTTGGAAGTATGGCAATAAATGGGAAGAAGAATTACTTTTCCTTAAATCAATACTTGACAAAACAGAACTGACCGAAACTATAAAATGGGGTGGTCCAGTTTATGTTTATGAAAAGAAAAATGTAGTGGGCCTTGGCGGATTTAAAGATTATTTTGCGATCTGGTTCTTTAATGGCGTTTTCTTAAAAGATGAAAAGAAGAAATTGATAAATGCTCAGGAAGAAGTTACAAAATCTTTAAGACAATGGCGTTTTACTTCAAAAGACGAAGTAAATGAGAAAGACGTTTTAGAATACGTTTATGAAGCCATTGAAAACGAAAAACAAGGAAAAGTCATTAAACCTTCTAAAAAAGAAGCAATCGTTTCTGAACTTTTAGAAAAAGAAATGACACAAAATCCAGCATTAAAAGAAGCTTTTGCAAAATTTGCTCCTTACAAACAATATGAATTTTTGGAATATATCGAATCGGCTAAACAGGAAAAAACTAAACTATCAAGAATAGAAAAAGTCCTTCCTATGATTTTAGCGAATGTTGGAATGAATGATAAATACAGGTAATTTAAATTCCAATTTTTAAAATACAAATTCCAAACTATACAAGACCTTTGTCAAATTTTAAAACTTTGACAAAGGTTTTTTCTTTTTTTGCCATTTCGACCTAGGAGAGAAATCACATTCGTGAATCGATAAAGATTTTAACTCCAATTTGAAACACAACTCAAGGTTTCATCCTTGGGCTATGTTCAGTTATCTTTGTCAAAGTTTAAAACTTTTACAAAGATTTTTCACACACTGTTTTGCCATTCTGAGAAACAAAGAATCACACCAGAAGCTCTACAAAGATTGGCGATATAGATTGCGAAGTTACTTGTGTGATCCTTCCTTCGTCAGGATGACAAAAAAGGGAAACAGTTAGCAACAAAAAAATCCCAAACTCCATTTATTGGAATTTGGGATTTCAAATTTTATTGAAATTAAAAAAACTTAAGCTTTTTTATTCAAAGCAGCGCTTAATTCTAAAGAGATAGCAGAACGCTCTAATTTTAATTTTCCTGACATAGTTTCGATTACTACAGTAGTTTCTGCTAATTCAGCAATTTTACCGTGAAATCCACTTTTTGTAACTATTTTATCACCTACTTTTAGGTTGTTTTCGAATTCTTTTTCATTTTTTGCTCTTTTTTGCTGTGGTCTAATCATGAAAAAATAAAGAACCACAAACATTAAAAGGAACGGCGCAAATTGACTTAATTGTTCCATAATTTAATTTGTTTTTGATTTATAATTAATTTCTTTTTGGAATTTGTCTTTTCTAAAATTGGAATTTTAATTACATTAACCCTCTTCCAGCTTTTACCATCTTTTTATTGGCTGTAAGCTCTTTTACAAGGTTATCTAAAATTCCGTTGATAAAAATACTACTTTTCGGAGTAGAATACTCTTTTGCAATTTCTAAATATTCGTTAAGAGTTACTTTTACTGGAATTGAAGGGAATTTAATAAACTCACAAATGGCCATTTTTAAGATAATGGTATCAATTTCAGCAATACGATCACTATCCCAATTTGGTGTTTTATCTTCGTATTCTTTTGCAAAAGCCGTTTCATTTAAGATTGTTCTTCTAAACAAATCTTTTGCAAAATCTTTATCTTCAACATCTTTATACAATTTTGGCACTCTAAAATCATCCGGCTCTTCCGTTTTGATTGCTTTTAATTGCTTAATAATATGAGTGTTAACTACAGGAATATCATCAACCCATGTTAATTTATCATCTTCTAAATATTCGTATAATTTTTCATTTGGAACAATAACATTTTCAAACAAATCAATTACAAATTGTCTGTCTTCTTCAAACGTATTTGCGTTATTGTTCATGTATTTTTTGTAGATATCGCTTGCTTTAACATCATTTAAAAGCAAAATGATATAGTCGTCATTTAAAGACCAATTGTTGATTTTACGATTTTCTAAAGCGATGCTAAGAGAATTGCTTTCGGCAAGAAGTTGAAAAATTTTGTTTTTAATAAATTTTTCATTTGGATTACGTTCTGCGGCAGTTGCCAGGTGTTTTTTACTTGAAAGATGCAAAAAGACTGCTTCTTTTTTACAAATTTCTATCAATGAAGAAAGCATTATAAGATATAAGTCCTGAATATTATCAATGCTGTAAAAAAGAAATTTCTCTTCTTTTTCCATATTATCAGAACCGCTTTGATGCATTGCATAAATGGATTGCATTACTTTAACGCGTATGTGTCTTCTATTTACCACCGTGTAAGAACATTTAAAAATTAGTCTGCAAAAGTATAACTTTTGAAGCGTATATTAAAATTAATTCGTAAAAAAGTCGCAGTATTCCGTTTAGTCACAGTATTCAGTCGCAGTCGCAGTAATCTCAAAAACTGAGAACTGCAACTTGGACTGAAAACTAAAAAAAGTCCCAGTTTCCAGCAGAACTGAAAACTGAGACTGAGACTATAAACTAAAAAAAAATTATTTAGCAGCGTTCTCGATTCTTCTTTGATCAATACGATTTTGAGCAATAGTAAGAGCCGCTTTGTGCGTTGTCATATTATTTTTAGCAGCGAAATCGATAATTTCTAAAGTTGTATTGTAGATATTCTCTGTTTTTGTCATGATTTCAGCTTTACCGTAGTTAGCTAATTCAGCGTAAACATTGATAATTCCACCTGCATTGATTAAGAAATCTGGAGCATATAAAATTCCTCTTTCTTGCAATCTTGCACCGTGAATATTCTCATCTGCTAATTGATTATTTGCAGCACCAGCAATAACTTTAGCTTTGATTTTATCTACTGTATTATCGTTGATTGTTGCTCCCATCGCACACGGTGCATAGATATCAACATCTGCAGTATACAAATCTTCACCTGTATAAATTGTTGCATTGTATTTTGAAGCAACTTGGTATAATTTTTCTTCGTTAATATCAGAAATAGTTACCTGTGCTCCTTCTTTAGTTAAATACTCAACCAAAGTTTCACCAACGTGTCCAATTCCTTGTACCAAAACTTTTTTACCATCTAAAACATCAGTACCAAACTGACTTTTAGCAGCCGCTTTCATGCCTAAATAAACTCCGTAAGCCGTTACAGGAGAAGGATTTCCAGAACCTCCTCTTTCTTCAGAAATACCCGTAACGTAAGGTGTTACGTCTCTTACAGTATCCATGTCTTTAGTTTCCATTCCGACATCTTCTGCAGTAATATATCTTCCGCTTAAGGAGTGAACGAATTCACCAAATTTGCGCATTAACTCAGGAGTTTTTTGCGTTTTAGCATCACCAATAATAACCGCTTTACCTCCACCAATATTGAGTCCAGTAATAGCCGATTTAAAAGTCATACCTCTCGAAAGACGTAAAACATCATTTAAAGCTTCCCATTCTGTGTTGTAATTCCACATTCTGGTTCCTCCCAAAGCTGGCCCCATAACTGAATTATGAATACCAATAATTGCTTTTAAACCTGTATCTTTGTCATTGCAAAATACAATTTGTTCGTGATCATCAAAAGACAATTGACCAAAAACAGGATCCATTTTTTGAAGTTCCTTTCCAGTTGCAAAAGTTGCATCCATAGCGCTAGTATAAATTAGTTAAAATTATGAATTCGTCAAAAAGACAACTCAAACATAATTAAAAAATACACATGTGCTAATTTTTTATCTTTAAAATAACAATATTACAATATAATTGTTTTGATTAAATCGCAAATTATTATAAATTTATTTAATTATAATTCTTAAATACAAATCAATTCAATATCAGATTTCTTAAAAAAATGAAAGAATTAAGCTATTTAAACAAATATTTCGTCAAATATAAATATAGTTTTTCAGCAGGTATTTTAATCACCATAATCGCACAAATATTTTCATTATTTACTCCAAAGCTTATCAGTAAGTCGTTAAATGCTATTGAAAATTTTGACAAACTCTCGACCGCAGATCAAAATTCCGAAATTGTCATCGCTGCTTATCGTCAGGATCTTATTCATAATGTGCTACTTATCATCGGAACTACGATTGTTGCAGGATTTTTGACGTTTTTAATGCGTCAGACTTTGATTGTAATGTCCCGTCATATTGAGTTTGATTTAAAAAATGAAGTTTTCAAACAATACGAGAATCTTTCACAAACTTTTTATAAACAAAACCGAACTGGCGATTTAATGAATCGTATTAGCGAAGACGTTTCAAAAGTTCGCATGTATGTCGGGCCAGCGGTAATGTATACTATAAATACATTTATACGTTTTGCAATCGTTATATTATATATGTATAATGTATCGCCACTGCTTACCTTTTATACTATTCTTCCGTTGCCAATTCTTTCGTATTGTATTTTTAAACTAAGTTCTGAAATCAATAAACGAAGCACCACTTTCCAGCAATACCTTTCTAAAGTTTCGAGTTTTACTCAAGAAATCTTTTCAGGAATTCGCGTAATCAAAGCGTACTCTTTAGAAAATCAACACCAAAATAATATGGTAGATCTGGCTGAAGAAAGCAAACGTAAAAGTTTAAGTTTAGCGAGAGTTCAATCTTTATTTGGACCTTTGATGATTGCACTTATTGGAATCAGTAATTTGGTTGTTATTTATTTCGGAGGTGTAATGTATATTAATGGAAGTATTCCGAATATCGGGACAATTGCAGAATTCATTTTATATGTAAACATGCTAACATGGCCAGTTGCTTCTTTAGGATGGGTTTCTTCTATGGTTCAAGAAGCAGAAGCTTCACAAAAACGTTTAAATGAATTTTTGAAAATTGAACCAGAAATTAAAAACAACAACGAAAATTCATCAGAAATTCAAGGAACAATCGCTTTTGAAAACGTTTCTTTTACTTACAAAGACACCAATATTGAAGCTTTGAAAAATGTCTCTTTCACAGTAAAAAAAGGAGAAACTTTAGCCATATTAGGAAAAACCGGTTCAGGAAAATCGACAATCCTTTCTTTAATTTCGAGATTGTATGATGTTACTGAGGGAGATCTTAAAATTGACAACAACGAAATCAGCACGCTAAACCTCAACGATCTTCGTAATAATATCGGAATTGTACCTCAGGATGCTTTCTTATTTTCGGATACCATTAAAAACAATATCAAATTTGGCAATCAAAATGCCACTGACGAAGAAGTATTTGAAGCCGCTAAAAATGCAGTCGTTCATGACAACATTATTGCCTTTAACAAACAATACGACACTATTTTAGGAGAAAGAGGAATCACACTTTCTGGAGGACAAAAACAACGTGTCTCGATTGCCAGAGCCATTATTAAAAACCCTGCAATCCTACTTTTTGATGATTGTCTATCAGCAGTTGATACCGAAACCGAAGAAATGATTTTGAACAATTTATTTGAAATTTCTAAAGACAAAACCACTATAATTGTAAGTCATCGAGTTTCCTCTGCAAAGAATGCAGACAAAATTATTATATTAGAAGATGGTAAGATAATTCAACAAGGTTCTCATAATCAATTAATAAATCAAGAAGGATATTATGCATCGTTATATTTAAAACAACTTTCGGAAAAAGAATTACTTTAATTGTTGCGTAATAGATAATTTTTTATGATTTTTGAGTACTATTAATTCCAAAAATGATAGAACGTATTATGAGAGAAAATGACATGTTAGAAAAAGAAGAGATTTTTTCTAAAGTATTACGAGCAGGAAGAAGAACTTATTTCTTTGATGTGAGAGCTACCAAAGCTGATGATTACTACATTACTATTACCGAAAGCAAAAAGTTTACTGAAGAAGATGGTTCATTTCACTTCAAAAAACACAAAATTTACTTATACAAAGAAGATTTTAATGCTTTCGCAGAAATATTAGAGGAAATGACTTCTTATGTTTTGAACCACAAAGGCGAAGAAGTAATTTCTGAAAGACATCAAAAAGATTTTAAAAAAGAATATGCAACGGAACGAGTTAGCACTGAAGATTCTGTTTCAAGCATTTCTAATTTCACCGATATTGATTTTGATGATATTTAACAAGCATCAAACCATTAAGATTAAACATTTAA
>NZ_DASWYK010000019.1:0-4070 GCF_036405015.1 Flavobacterium sp.
ATTTTAGATTTCGAAGGAGAAAAATTCGACACCATTTTACTTCTAATGAACGGAACAGGCATTTTTGGAAAACTAAAAAACTGTAACCAATATTTAACTAAGCTAAAATCGCTATTAAATCCTGGAGGACAAATTTTAATTGACAGTTCAGATATCATTTATATGTTTGATGAAGACGAAGATGGAGGAAAATGGATTCCTTCTGAAAATGATTATTATGGAGAACTAGTATTCAACATTAGTTACAAAAACGAAAAAGAAGAACCTTTTGATTGGTTGTATTTAGATTACAATACTCTTCAAAATGCAGCAATTGCTAACGACTTGAATTGCGAACTTATACTTGAAGGAGAACATTACGATTATTTAGCAAGGCTTTCCATTTAAAATAAAACCACAAAAAACAATGAAAGAATTAGATTTAGAAAAACTTAAATATCCTATTGGAAAGTTTACAGCACCAGATCATTATTCTTTAGAATATCTTTCTGAAAAAATTAAAGAAATAGAAACTTTTCCAAAAAGACTGGAAAAAGAAGTCATCCATTTAACAGAAGAACAACTTGACACACTGTATCGCCCTGAAGGTTGGACAGTGCGACAAGTAATTCATCATTGTGCAGAAAGTCATATGAATTGCTATATTCGAATTAAATGGGCTTTGACCGAAAACAATCCAGTAATTAAAGCTTATGACGAAGTTCTTTGGTCTGAATTAAATGACAATTTAACCATGCCAATACAACCAACTCTTGATTTACTAAAAGGACTTCATTTTAGATTGGCTTATATAATGAAAAATTTATCAGGATCTGATTTAGAAAAAACCTTTGTCCACCCTTCAGATAATTCAGAAAACAAACTGAAAAAGATTATAGGAATGTATGCTTGGCATGGAAATCATCATTTAGCACATATTACTACTTTAAAAAAATATAAAAATTGGGTATAAAAAAATCTCTTCGTCTGAAGAGATTTTTTTATTTAAGGAATATTCAAGTATTTATGGGTTTGCAATGAAACTCTCCATTTTGGATTATTCATAACATAATCCACAATAAGCGGAGTCATTTCTTCTTTCTTACTCCATTCTGGTTGAAGAAATAGAATTGCGTTGTCATTTACCAATTCTGCTTGTTCTTCTGCAAAAATAAAATCATGTTTATTATAAATAATAACCTTTAACTCATGCGCATTATCATAAACAGTCTGAGTTGGTAATTTATTCTTTTTAGGAGAAAGGCAGATCCAGTCCCAAGTTCCAGATAATTCGAAAGCACCAGAAGTCTCAATATGCACTTTCAAATTTTTCTCCTTTAACCGATTAGTTAAAAGTGTCATATCCCAAGACAGAGGTTCTCCTCCAGTTACCACAACTGTATCAGCGTATTTGGCTGCATTTTCCACAATTAAATCAATACTTGTTGGCGGATGAATCTCTGCATTCCAGCTTTCTTTCACATCACACCAGTGACATCCAACATCACATCCTCCAATTCTAATAAAATAAGCAGCTCTACCCGTATGTGAACCTTCTCCCTGGATGGTATAAAATTCCTCCATCAAAGGGAGCATTGCTCCTTTATTTACCTCTAATTGTATTTCTTTTGATAACATTATTCTATTTTAAAGTGCAAAGATAGTCAATAATATACGTAACAAAAAAACCGATAGTTTATTGGACTATCGGTTTCTTTATTTATTATAAAAATCTAAATTATTTTAGAGCTTTAATAGATTGAGTTGCATATGAATTTGCAGGATCTAAAACTAAAGTTTTATTGAAATATTCTACAGCTTTAGCTTTATCAGTATTTGCATAAGCAGCACCAATAGCATTGTAAGCCTCAACAATCTTCTTAGCAGTTGCAGGTTTTGCAACTTCTTCTGCACCTTTTGCAGTAGTTTTAGTTACATACTCTTCATAGTTTTTGATGATCATATCATCTTTATCTAATGCACTGCTAAGTCTACCTTTATACAAGTAAGCTTCATCATAAGATGGAGAAGCCTCTAAAACTTTATCAAAAGTAACTATAGCATTTTCTAAAGCAGCTTTATCACGGCTTTCAAGAGGTTTACCAGCATTACCATAGTAAACAGAAATTCCATAATACACAGCATCGTCTAAATAATTTTTAGATTCTTTATTGTTTGCACCAAGCTCAAAGATTGATGCTGCTTGCGTATATTGTTTCTTACCGAATAATTCTTTTCCAAAGTCAGCAAATTCTTCAACTACTAAAGGCTCTAATTCAATTGCTTTTTTAATATCTGCTAAACCAGCATCAAAAGCAGCTTGGTCAATTGTACCATCAGCAGCAGTTCCTTTTTTAATCTTAGATAAACCTAAATAGTAGTAATCTCTACCAATAACTTTATTTTCTGGAACTTTGATATAATCTTCAATAGATTTAATTGCTACATCAACATTTCCGTTTTCGTAAGCAGCATATCCTAAATATCTGTAGATTCTTGGATTCACTTTATCCTCAGCAATCATTTTGTTTGCTACAGTTTCTAATTGCTTGTAATCTTTAACCAAAATCAAGAAATCTGCGTGACGCATTTTTGAATCCATTGAGTAATCAGTTAAACTCAAATATTTCTCGTAGTTTGTAATAGCATTTTGCAAGTTAACTTTTGCTGTAGAAGGCTTATTTCTTGCCCATTTGTAATATGTTTCAGCAAGCTCTCTGTAAACTGGACCGTAACTTGCATTTAAAGCAATTACTTCGTTGAATGATTTGATAGCTTCATCATAAGATTTAGCTCCTTTTAATAAAACTCCAAGTTGCATTTTTGCTCTCAACAAAGTATTGTCAGCAGTAAAAGCATCACGGTATGATTTATAAGCATCATTTTGATTATTTGCCCCATAGTATGCATCACCAATAGCCAAAAGCGCTTGAGCATTTTGAGGATCAACTGCTAAAGCACGTTTCAAAACGTCTACAGCACTCTTATAATCTGGATTATCAGAATTCATGTATGCTCTTGCGATATAAATAAATTCATTTATATCTTTTTTTCTCATGTCTTTAGTTGCTAAAGTAAAATTTGCCTGAGCAGCAGCTGTATTTTTAGCATCCAAATCTAATTGTCCTAAACCAATATAGCTTAAGTTTTTCTTATCAGAAGCCTGCAATCCATTATTATAATAAATTTTTGCAGAATCTACTACAGACTGATTTAAATAAACGTTACCTAAAACAAAGTTTGCTTCACCATCAGATGGTTTAGATTTAATAATTGATTTTAGGATAGTTTTTGCTTTTTCAAACTGTTCTGCATCAATTGCTTTTTTTGCTTCGTTTATGTCTTGCGCATTTGCACCGGCAGCCGACGCAATTAAAGCAAGACTAAAAATTTTAAATTTATTCATCTTTATCGTAATTAATTTATTCTTTATCTTTTATAATTTCATTTCTGATTTTAAGTTTTCGAGCAGGAGTTTTGTACGGCAATAATCCTGATTTCAAAACAATACGCTGACCAATATCTCCAGCTATGAAAGAGGCGAATCCCATTCCAAGTCCTGAATAACCCTGGCAGTTAATAATAAACAAATCACGTGCCAGAGGATATTTTCCTAACTCTAAGTCATTCTGAGTAGGACTATAGTACTCATTACTATCCAATCCTTTTACGTATAAAACATTTATATTTTTTACCGTATCAACCATGTCAGGTGTTGGTTGATAAAACCAATTAACACCAATAACACCAATCATTCCTTCATTTTCAGAAACAAATTTGATTACTTCATTATTTGTTTTAAAAGAGAAAACTCCAGACTTTGGCACCTCAGTTATCTTTGCCAAATCTTTCATGTAACGAACTGTACTAGAATTAGGATTATCAAAAACCAAACCTTTGATTTTAGAATCCCCTTTTCCCTGCAGAAAATCGATTACACTTTTCAACGCAATAAGTGTATCATTATTGCTCTTACTTGAAATAAATGCAATAGCATCATGAGCAAAAGGTGTAACACGAGGATTAATCTTACTTTTCTCGAAGCGAGATTTCTCCTCTGCAGTTAAATCTCTAGTTGTTATGACAACTTT
>NZ_DASWYK010000020.1:0-4872 GCF_036405015.1 Flavobacterium sp.
AAACCAAAACAAAAGTGACCTGTTCGGTTTCCCCATATTTCAAAAATTTTAAGTATTTAATCTGGCACACTCCATCCCGGCAGAGGCTCTATCTGCGGCCACCATATTTTAATTAAATAAAACCAATAATAAAATGTATTATTCTGGTTTTATTTAAAAATTTCAGATTAGGTTAAAATTTCTAAATCATACATAATTTCATAAGATCTTCTAAAAATTGATTCGATTCCAATATGTCTTTGAGTACTAAATTTAAGTAAAACCGCCTCCAGTTGCTTTGGAGGCGGTTTTTTGTTACCTAATTTATTGTTAGGCAATTTTTTATTTACTTATAAAAAAAACGCTTCTGGCATCTATTAGGCGTGGTTTTTTGGGTTTTAATTATCTCAATATGGTTTTGGGTTAAATATTTTTTAAGATATGTTTCCTAATGAAATCAACCGAAATACAAAATAACCTATCATGTTAGATCGTACGGTTATCAAAGAAAGGCATATTAGCCAGGCTTATTTAGGTGTCACCATCGGGCGGAAAACTTTAGTTTACTATGCTGACTGAATATGAAATTCGACTTCATTTTTAAAAGAGCTCATTCATGTTTAATAAATGAGCTCTTTGATTGATAGCTGCATATTAATACTACTTAAAGGCAAGTTGTTGTTTATCTGATTCAGCTATTTTTTTAAATAAAGTATGAAATTCTTCTACTTTGTCTTTATCTACAAAGTCTTTCTTTAAAACAAAATCCCTATTAATAATTATTTTATTGTTAACTGATTTACTGCTTAAAGAGTATCTGAAATATTCGTTATCTATAAGCAGTGGTTTTACTGGTTCAATCAACTTTTTTCCTAATGGAAGCTCTAAATTGATTTGTTCGTCATTCTTGTCAACAAAAAATAATTGAGTTAAGTCTATACCGAAATTACGGGGTGCTGTAATTGTTAAATTGGCAGGGTCAATAGAAGCCGACCAAGGCAATGAGAAGATAGACATCCCTGCAACAGGTTTACAGATATTTAAAATTGAATAATTACAGGTCGTACTTAATGTGTCTGATAGCGCACTTTTTGGGTCTAAATTAACAAAGCTTAAAGAGGTAACCTCGTTTTCTGGAAATTGACTAGAGAGTTGTTCTTTCATTTTTTTCATTTGATCTTTAGCAGAAAGATTGTTGAAATCATTCCTTAAATAACTTGTCGCAGATCCGGTATCGAAATTTGTACTGCTTATAGCCATATTATTGTCATTGATCTTGATAGAAGTTTGATAAGACATGTGATTGATTCCGCGATTTGGGGGATTCAATTTAGTTAATGAATTTGTGGTGTTATTGATATTTAGAATAGGAGAGTTTAAATCGCTATTATAAAATGTACCAAAAGGCAACGAGCTGGTAGTAAGCTCTAAATAATAATCTTTTCCCTTAATATTTGCTTTTGCAATGCAATGGTTAAAATCAATGCCAGGCAACAACAAGGTATTCTGTCCATTGTCGCGAGTTTTAACTAATACCAGTTCTGCATCAATGCCTACTTCCTTACACATCGATACGAATAGCGTAGAAACATCTTTGCAATCGCCAATACGAGTATTAATTACCGTAGCTGGGTTTTGAGGTACAATACCACTTTGTCTGAAAGAAACAGAGCTATATGCGATATTTTGAGTGATATATTTATATATTTTTTTGACTTTTTCTAAATCATCCAACTTTGTGCCAGCAAATAACTGATTAGTTACTGATTTAATTTCATAGCTGCTTCTTGCTTTAGCAGTTGCAATATTGTTATACCAATCTGAAACAAATTTCCAATCTGGAATTGTTGAGATGTAAAGCATATTGGTCACATCGTCTTGCGGAGGCATTTTATCTTCATATCGTAAAGCAATTTGGTTTTTTGCCTGCCAAACATACTTGTCAAATTCATCAACACTTGTTTTTTGGGCTTCAATTGGCGATTCAGAAAATTTGTAACTGAATTTTTTATTCTTGTTAATCAATAAAGAATATTTAGTGTTCACGTAAGAATTACCATGAGTAAAATAAAACGAATCCCAAAAATGAGAAGCTAAACTTCCCAGGTTGAAGTTTTGCAATTTATACCTGATGTTAATTACATCTCCAACTTCTAAATTTGTAAAAACCAAACTGTTATCGTTTTTTTCTGCTGGTGTTTTAACGCCATTCGGTTTTATTATTTCGGCAACTTCAATGCTTAAAGACTGGTCGCCATCGTAAGGAATGTCATATTCTTTTAAACTTTCTAATCCTTTTTGGGTAAGTACTTTTGTGATGTAAAAATGTTTCTCTTCTGAGCCTCCGTTCTCATAAACCACGGTTTGTACTTCCTGGTCTAATATTACAAGGTGGTCGTCAGGGTATTCTTTTAAATCAGGTGCGTTTTTAACTAATTGTGAAACGTCTGGTTGCTCAAAGTATTCAAATATATTTTTCTTATTGTTTAATTTTCTGAGGTGCTCGATAGCAGAATAATTATTTGGATTTATACTTAGGCATTTTTTATAATTTTCCTCAGCTTTTACTTTTTCTTTCTTTGTCTCGTATATCAAACCCAATGTGTTATAGTAAGAACTGATATTAGGTGCTAGGTTAATGGTTTTAAGCATGTACTCCTCAGCTTTATCATATTTTTGGATAGTATAATATTGATTGGCTAATTCATTATATATTCCGGTTGATATTGGTTTGTTTTTGATCTCTTGTAAATAGATATCTATGCCACTTTTAAAATCAGATTTATCAAAATAAATTCCGGCTAAAAACTTCGCATATTCATAAGAGTCATTTTCAGCTACGTATTTTTTGACTACGTTTATTGCTTGAGAATTTTTCTTTACTTCTTTCTCAATTACGTATTTTAAATGCATAAAAGTCTTATTGTCCGGCCATTTTTTATATGCTTTTTCGGCAAGCTCAATTATCTTGTCTTGATTTTTCCGTTGGCTAGCCAAATTAATTTTCTTAGCTATCACATCTTCAGACTCACCAATTTTTTGCACTATCTTGTTAAGAATTTCTTCTGCTTTATCATAATTATCTTGGTTATAATAATCATAGTATTTTAGGTTTAACCCAATTAAACCTTCTGGGTCAATAGTCTTAATGTTTTCTTGTATTGTGTTTACCCCCGTTTTGTTATCTTCTTTTGAGTGTAGGTCAATTAGCATCGAATTTAAATAAGTGCTTTCAGGGTATTTACTTTTCAAGTTTTCCAGTATATTTCTGGCTTCGAAAATAATATCATCTCTTAAATATGATTTGGCCAATAAAATTTGGCTTAAAACATCTGTCGAATCTTTTTTGATGGCATTTTTAAAGTAGTTGTAAACTTCTGGAGTAATTCTTTCCGATTTGAAATTATTTTCTTTTTGATATGGATTATATTCCGCAACACTTGTTAGGTTAGGTATTGTTTGACCTTTATTGTCAGTTAACCGTATTAAAAAATTCGAATTATTTGCGTAGCTCTCACCAATTTGAACTAAAATTCTATTATAACCAGCATTAAGTTTTGCCGAAACAATGTAAGCATCAATATCATTATTCCTTTCTTCTGCCTCGGTAAGAATTAGTTGGTCATTAACCCAAACTTTTACCGATCCAGAAACTCCAATACGTAATTGGCCAATAATTTCTTTAGGAGCGTTTACAAAGGTTTGTGAAAACATTATCGCCTGGTAAGGGTCATCGTAATAAGTAAAATCAAACCATTTACTATTTTTAGTAAAGGGCACTTTTCGCCAGCCAAATTGCAAATCACCTTTGCCTGTAAAACGAGCATCGTCTTGCGGTTTACTTAATACATCATAATCCTTGTCAAATCCACTAGTTGATATATTTTCAAATCTACTGGTGATTTCCCAGTTATCTAGAGATCCAATTTGTGAGTATGCTTTATCAGCTTCTGCTATTTTTTTTGAGCTTTCATAATGTTTGCCAATTGCAGAATAAGCCATTGCATTTAGAGATCCATCAAAATTTTTATTTTCGGCTATTTGGTTAGTTATTTCAAGACTGCTAGCACTAAGTTTTGTGTAACTGTTATGAATAGAAGGACTCCTCCAAAGAGCATAAATATAAGGCGCTTGATTTTTAGATAGCAAATAGAACTTGTTAAAATAATCAAAAGCCGCATCGGTAGAATATTCAAGTTCAGAAATTAAACTTAAACCTAAATAGGCGTTTTCAGCAGTTTCTGGTTTTAAAGCAAGTTCTTTGAAAACTTTCTTTGCAGTTTCAGTATCGTTTTTAAAGAAACTTTGCCAAGCAATTGTTTGATTCTGAGCGTTGGAAGAGAAGTAAATTAAAAACGAAAGCGAGATTAAACAAATAGATTTCTTCATATCTCAATAATAAATATTTTTTTATACTCTTTATTGAAAAATATTTAAATAAAAGGTAATGACGTTCCCTTTAAGTATTCGAGGTTCCCGCTGAACGGTACAACTCCTCTCTCAGTATTTGAAGGAGTTTTTTGTTGTAATTTCATTTAATCGGGTTTTAGGGAATGACCTCTTTAACTGGGTTTTCTTTATATTGCAATGGCGTACATTGATAATATTTCTTAAATATCCTGCTGAAATAATTTGGATCGCTATAACCGCAATAATAAGCTACTTCGCCTATTGGTAAATCATTCTCTAACATAATAACTGCTTTCTTTAAGCGGTATTCATTCAATATTTCGGTAGCGCTTTTGTTCAATAGCTTTTTAAGGTTAAGGTGCAGTAAAGTTCTGCTCATGTTTAAGTCTTTTGCAATATCTTCGGTAGTTATTTTAGGGTTGGCAAAATGTTTCTCAAGCGCAATACTTAAATTAGATAAAAATTCTTGGTCTTTATTATTTC
>NZ_DASWYK010000021.1:0-7358 GCF_036405015.1 Flavobacterium sp.
ACAACCTAAGTTTACTAAACGACCTTCAGCCAAGATGATGATATCTTTACCGTTGATGTTGTATTTGTCAACTTGTGGTTTGATTTCGATTTTAGATGCACCGTGGTTTTTGTTTAACCAAGCCATATCGATTTCGTTATCAAAGTGACCGATGTTACAAACAACAGTTTTATCTTTCATTTGCTCGAAGTGCTCTCCAAGAACGATATCTTTGTTTCCTGTAGTTGTAATGATGATATCAGCATTAGCAATTACAGTGTTTAATTTTTTAACTTCATAACCGTCCATTGCAGCTTGTAAAGCACAAATTGGATCGATTTCAGTAACCGTTACAATAGAACCAGCACCTCTGAAAGAAGCTGCAGTTCCTTTTCCTACGTCACCGTATCCACAAACCACAACTCTTTTTCCAGCTAACATTAAGTCAGTTGCACGACGTACAGCATCTACAGCAGATTCTTTACATCCGTATTTGTTGTCAAATTTAGATTTAGTAACAGAATCGTTGATGTTGATTGCAGGCATTGGAAGAGTTCCAGCTTTTACTCTTTCGTAAAGTCTGTGAACACCAGTTGTAGTTTCTTCAGAAAGACCTTTGATTCCAGCAACTAATTCTGGGTAACGATCGATAACCATGTTAGTTAAATCTCCACCATCATCAAGGATCATGTTCAATGGTTTTCTGTCTTCACCAAAGAATAAAGTTTGCTCAATACACCAGTCAAATGACTCTTCGTCAAGACCTTTCCAAGCGTAAACTGAGATTCCAGCAGCAGCAATTGCAGCAGCAGCTTGATCTTGAGTAGAGAAAATGTTACAAGAAGACCAAGTAACTTCTGCACCAAGAGCAATTAAAGTTTCGATCAAAACAGCAGTTTGAATCGTCATGTGTAAACATCCAGCAATACGAGCACCTTTTAATGGTTGTTCGTCTTTGTATTCAGCGCGAAGTGCCATTAAACCTGGCATTTCAGCTTCAGCTAGTTCAATTTCTTTTCTTCCCCAAGCCGCTAGAGAAATGTCTTTTACTTTATAAGCCACGTAAGGCGTAGTTGTAGTACTCATTTATATTATATTTGTATAATTGTAAATTTTTTGCAAATTTAAGGAATAGGTTTTTATTTTTACTACTTTCTGTAAGTTTTGTGAAATCTTTAATTTCTTAATCTTTAGAATGTTAGTTTAGGAATCGTTTTTAAACCATATAAGTGATATAAGTTCATTTAAAAAGATTCTTAACTATTACCTTTGTTGCTAATTGCTTATGTTTTTTAAACCATATAAGTAATATAAGTTCATTTAAAAAGGGTTTTAAACTATTAGCTTTACCACTAATTGCTTATATTTACTAATACATTTTTTGAGCCAACAGTTATATTTTCTTATATCACTTATATGGTTTAAAAAAATTATAATTAACCATTCATAATTTACAATTAAAAAGAAATGCCTCTATTTCAGACCATACAGTTTAACGAAACGACTAAAATTTTAATTTGGGAAATAACAGAATCTCTTGATGAATTATTGAGTAAAGTAGTTTTTTTAAAAGAAAAAACACAAAAGAGATTGGACGGAATGAAATCTGAAATGCATCAGCGTGCTTTTTTAAGTGTTCGTATGCTAATTCAGGAAATGGGTTTTACAGATAAAGATTTGCATTATGATGAATTCGGGAAACCGTATTTTGATTGTCACAACCATATTTCAATAACGCATTCGTATCATTTTGCGGCGATAATTATAAGTGATGAAACAGTCGGAATTGATATGGAATTGCAGCGAGAAAAGATTCAGAAAATTGCAGATAAATTTACAGATTTTGAGTGCGATTATTTAGATCCATCAACAACAGAAGAATATATAAAAAAACTTACCGTTATCTGGGGAGCCAAAGAAGCAATCTTTAAAATTAGAAATGAAAAAGGTATAAGTTTTAAAGATCATATCAATGTGAGCAACTTTTCTTTAGGTGAAACCCAAACGCAGGCAAGTCTTCATTTTGATAATTTGATTAAAGATTTTGATGTACATTATCAGGAAATCAAATCGGATAATTTTGAAGGAATTTTCACTTTGGTTTATGCTTTTGAAAAATAAGTTTTCAGTTTAAACTTCACTTTCTTTTTGACGGTGTTGAAACATGCTCATATATAAAAAAGTACTCATTTTTCTGGCGCGTCTTTTTAAGGTTTCTACATTTTCGCCTTCAAAATGTTCGTCTAATGTCTGATACCAGTAATTGAGCCAAATTCCGAATTCATTTGCCGTGATTTTTTCGTCAAAATGAGCGTCAACTTCATTGTGTACCGCATGCGGATTTCCTTTGTACTTGCGAACGCCAAATAGATTGGTTTCCCAAAAATCGGTTAGCTTTTCCAAATGTAAATCCCAATCGGTAATCATCTCATTAAAATAAAAGCCGATTTCTTGATCGGCTCTTATTTTATCATAAAATGTATGTACCAGAAAGGCAATATCTGCTCTGTTTTCTATTTGTTTTTTCACAGAAAAATTGTGTTTAAAAGAATAAATACTACACTTAAAATTGAGCTTAAAATTAAAAGATTAAAAACCACTTTGTGTTTCATTTGTGCCAAAATTGAAGTGTTGACAAAGATGCAAGCCAAAACAATAATAGCAAGCTGAATCATTTGCGGGATTGAAGTTCCATTAGCCAAAACGTACATTGCAGCAGCGCCTCCTAAACAGCTTTGGCCAATTACAGCCATTGCAGCAGAACCCATATAATTTCTATTGAAAATGTCGAATGTTGTTTGATATAGTGTCATGATATTCAGATTTTTATATGACAAAGATACGCTCACAATACGACTGTATTTTATGATTAAAATCATAAAACAAGAACTTTTTTATCTGTATACTTTTCGATTAATAATCTTCAATTCGCCTTTTTTTTCCAAAGCTTTAATAGCTCGAATAACGGTTTCTACACGTAAACCAGTTAAATCGCCAATTTGCTGTCTTGTAAAATTAATAAGGAAACCATTTTTATCTTTTTGAAAATTGAAATAAGCAATTCCGTGATCGATTAATTTTAAGACCCGATGTTCTGGTTCATGAGTAGAAATTTCGGCGGCCATTATGGATTTATAATACAATCGCTGTGCAAGATTTTCAATTATTTTAATACTTACTGAAGGGTTTTCTTCTAAGAGTTTCAAAAAATGAGATTTTGAAAGAAGCAGAATCTGGCTTTCTTCAACAGTAATGGCATTGGCAGGATATTTTTGGTTCAGAAATAATGGAGGTTCTCCAAAAGATTGTTCTTTATAAAATATTCCCTGAATAAATTCTCGTCCGTCATCATTATAGTTGCACATTTTAATTTCACCCGAAATAATCTGATAATAATGTGTTGGCAGATTTCCTTCTTCAAAAATAATTTCATTTTTACTGAAAGATTTTTTTACGGCACCATATTTCTCCAATAATTCAACTGCGATCATAAAGGGTTTGTTTATTGTTAACAGAGAGTTTACAAATATAATTCATTCACGATAGTTCTTCTGCACTAAAAAACTTTTACTTTTACACCACGATGCAAGAACAATTAGTAACCATTCGACAACAGATTTTAGAAGCTAAAAGTAACGGACAGAAGTTGCTCGCAGTACTTTTGGATCCGGATAAAATTCTTCTGGAAAATTTAGCTCATTTAATTGAAAAAATTAATGAGTCGCCAGCTACTCATATTTTTGTTGGTGGAAGTATTGTACAAAACAATATATTAGAAGAACTGATTGCTGCTTTAAAACAAAAAACAAATTTGCCTGTTATTTTGTTTCCAGGTGATCCTTCGCAGATTTCTCCAAAAGCAGATGGTATTTTATTCTTGTCGTTGTTGTCTGGCAGAAATCCTGATTATTTAATAGAATATCAGGTTCAGGCTGCTCCAATTCTTAAAAAGACAAACCTTGAAGTTATTTCTACAGGTTATATTTTGATCGAAAGTGGTAATGAAACAGCTGTTGCCCGAGTAAGTAAAACCAAGCCTTTGAGCCGTGAGAATTTAGATTTGGTTCTCGCAACAGCGCAGGCAGGAGAAATGTTAGGAAACCAATTGATTTATTTGGAAGCTGGAAGCGGAGCAAAACATCCTGTTCCGTTAGAAATGATTGAATTAGTAGCTCAAAATATAAACATTCCTGTTATTGTTGGAGGAGGAATTGTAGATTTACAAGGAATTAAGAGCGCGCATAATGCTGGTGCAGATTTGGTTGTAATTGGAACTGCTTTTGAAAATAACAGTCATTTCTTTGATTCATAAATAGATTTTAACTGCCTTTAAATACCATAAAATGATTGACTTTTTTCTTGATAGTTATAAAAATGCTCCATTATGGCATATTGCTTTGGAATTTTTAGTTTTTGTCTGCGGAATTTTAAGTGTTTGGTTTGCGAAAAAAGAAAATATTTGGGTATATCCTACAGGATTAGTGGCAACAGTAATTTCGGTGTATTTGCTTTATATTGCAGGTTATATTGGAGATATGATTATTAATGGATATTTTTCGATTATGAGTATCTATGGCTGGTATGTTTGGGCAAAAGGAGGAACGACCGAAGACAATCTTCCAATTACTCGTACAACTTTTAATGAAAAAATAATTGGAATCTTACTGTTTATTGTAACCGTTTTTGTAGTTTTCGGCATTTATAAATATTTTGATTACGAAATTCATTCAGACAATTATGTTGATATGATTTCGTCGGGAATATTTTTCGCAGGAATGTGGTACATGGCCAGAAAAAAAATAGAAAACTGGACACTTTGGATTATTGGTGATATTATTGTTGTGCCTCTCTACGCTTATCGTGGTTTAGGGATGCTGTCACTTCAGTATATAATTTTTACAATTTTGGCTATTTCAGCTTATTTAGAATGGAGAAAGATCTTAGACAGCAAAAAACAGCTATCATAAAAATTGCTTTGTTTGGCCCTGAAAGTACAGGAAAAACAACCTTGGCAAAACAACTTGCAGATTACTACAAAACCGAATGGGTTCCAGAGTTTGCACGCGACTATTTGCAAGAGAAATGGGAAGAAAATAAGCATATCTGCGTTGCAGATGATATGATGCCAATTGCTTACGGGCAAACGGCATTAGAAAATGAAAAACTAGCAAAAGCAAATAAATACTTGTTTTGTGATACCAATTTGATGGTAACCAAAGTTTTTTCTGAAATGTATTATGGCTTTTGTGATCCACTTTTAAATGAAGCGGCATTAGAGCATGAATATGATTTGTTTTTTCTGACAGATATTGATGTACCATGGGAAAAAGATGATATTAGAGATACTCCAGAAGGAAGAGAAACTGTATTTTCTGTTTTCAAACAAACGTTGATCGATACTAAAAAGCCTTTCATAACACTTTCAGGAGATAAAGAATGTCGTTTGAATAAAGCAGTTTCTATAATCGAAGATTTGGTATTGGCAAAAGAGAACAATTTTTCATCTGATGATTTTGTTCAGATATACAATAGAGGAATTTCTTTTGAAACGATTTTAAAACAATTGAAAAATTTCAAAAAAGGAATCTCAAAAAGCAACCTGATTCGTCCGGCAACTATTAATGATGGAATTTTAAGTTTGTCAGAAGAAGAATTTCAACAAAAGGCATTGTTTTTTGATGAACAAAAGGATCAGTTTAAAATTAAGAAGTTTGTTCCTGCATCAGGTGCAGCGACAAGAATGTATAAGTTTTTGAGTGCATTTCTGAATGATTTTGACATTAAAAAAGAAACCATAAATGCTTACATTAACAGAAAAAACGATAAAGAACTGGCCATTTTTATTGTCGGAATGGAGAAGTTTCCTTTTTTTAAAACTGTAGATCAAAAATTAAGAGAAATTTATCCAGACTTTGAGACTTTAGAAAGAGATTATAAAAACTATTATTTTATAAAACTGTTACTGTCTCCAGATCATTTTAATTCAGCAAACAAACCAAAAGCGGTTTTGCCTTTTCATTTATATAAAACACATATTGCAAATCCGATTGAAGAGCATTTGAATGAATGTGTACATTATGCATCATCAAAAAATGTTTCTAATTTACATTTTACGGTTTCAGAAATACATCAAGATTTGTTTGAAAAATCAGTTTTGGATGTAAAGGAGAAAATTGAAAAACCTTCAGGAATTACTATTAATATTGGATATTCGTATCAAAGTAAAAGCACAGATTCTATCACAATCGATGCAGACCATAACTTGGTAAAAGATAAAAACGGAAGTTTGATTTTTAGACCAGGCGGACATGGAGCTCTAATCGAAAACCTGAACGATCTGGATTCTGACCTTATTTTTATTAAAAATATAGATAATGTAATTCAAAATCATATTGATGAAATTACATTGTACAAGAAATCTTTGGGAGGAGTTTTAGTAGAAATCCAGCAAAAGGTTTTTGGATATTTGAAGTTGATTGATCAAGGGGAAATTGAAGAGGAAGAATTAAAAGATATTCTTGTTTTCGCTAAAGAAAAGCTAAATATTGAAATGAATGAAGACTTTAATAAGTTTACTTTAGAGAATAAAATCAATAAAATAAAAGAAGTATTGGATAGACCAATTCGAGTTTGCGGAATGGTTAAAAATGAAGGCGAGCCTGGCGGAGGTCCTTTTTGGGTAATGAATGAAAAAGGAAATGCTTCTCTGCAGATTGTAGAAACTTCTCAGGTAGATTTGACAAATAAAAAACAGCTTTCAATTTTAGCAGAAGCAACACATTTCAATCCTGTAGATTTGGTCTGTAGTATTAAAAATTACAAAAACGAAAATTTTGATTTACTGAATTTCGTAGATCAAAATGCAGGTTTTATTGTAGAAAAAAGTGTTGAAGGTAAAACAGTAAGAAGTTACGAGCTTCCAGGATTATGGAACGGATCAATGGCATATTGGTTAACTGTTTTTGTGGCGGTTCCGTTAATTACTTTTAATCCGGTAAAAACAGTAAATGATTTGTTGAAAGCAGCACATCAGCCACAATAAAATGGATACAGAAAAAATCATATCAGAATTAAATTTTAAAGCCGTCCGCAGCAGCGGTTCTGGTGGACAAAACGTGAACAAAGTTTCGTCAAAAGTTGTTCTGAACTTTGATTTGAATACTTCTCAAGCTTTGTCTGATGAAGAAAAACTGCTTTTACAAGAAAACTTATCAGCAAGATTAACTTCTGAAAACATACTGATTTTAAACTGCGACGAAGACAGAAGTCAGCTTAAAAATAAGGATATTGTTACCAAACGATTTTTAGAAATCATTAAAAAAGGATTGTTTGTTCCGAAAATAAGGAAAGCTACAAAAGTTCCTAAATCGGTAATCAAA
>NZ_DASWYK010000022.1:0-5858 GCF_036405015.1 Flavobacterium sp.
GGACAGCACAAACTTTCCCAAAAGTACCAGGAGAAACCGAGTTTGTACCATTACCAGAACCAAGAATCAGATAATTATGGATACAGTTAAAGCAACAATCGATACCAGAAAATATCGTACAGAAATAACCTCTAAAAGTGGTAACATCCTTATTTCGGATGAACCACAGGAAATAGGTGGCAAAAATTTAGGATTTAGTCCGTTTGAACTTCTCGCTTCATCTTTAGCTTCGTGTACTTTAATTACATTACGAATGTATATTGACCGCAAAGCTTGGGACGTCTCAGAACTTAGTATTTGGGTAGATTTTGAAAAAAATGAAGAACACACCGTTTCTTTATTTTCAACAAAAATTCTAATTACAGGAAATGTTGACGCAACACAAAAAGAACGTATTTTGAAAATTGCCCACAGTTGTCCAGTTCATAAAACACTTAAAAACACAATTAAAATCGAAACTTCATTAGTATAAATAATTATGGAAATTCAACAAACAAACGATACAAGAAGAGGCTCTTTTGATGCCATCGAAGATGGAAAAGAAGCTGGAAAAATGACTTATACTTGGGCAGGAGATTCAAAATTCATTATTGACCATACAGAAGTTAGTCCAGATTTTAATGGAAAAGGCGTTGGTAAAAAACTGGTTTTAGCTGCAGTAGATTATGCCAGAACTAATAATGTAAAAATTATTCCGCTTTGTCCTTTCGCGAAAAGTGTTTTTGATAAAGTTGAAGAAATTCGTGATGTACTTTTTTCTTAAGGGACAAAGGTTCAAAGTTACAAAGCGACAAAGGTTTATTGTAGAGACGCACTGCTGTGCGTCTTTTCTTTTTTAACCGCAAAGCACACAAAGGATTACGCAAAGTTCGCAAAGTTTTTTAGGCAAAGCTTTGCGAACTTTGCGTTTATATTTACTTCAGTATGTAAAAAAAACTTGCGTCCTTTGCGGTAAAAATTCACCACAACAAAATTCCATTTTCAAAATTGCGCAGAAAGTCGTATATTTGCGCGTAATTTAATCTTAGAGTATGACAAGAATAATTACGCTTTTCTGCATTTTTATAGCACAAATCGGCTTTTCTCAATCGGCTGAGAGTTATTTAGAAAAAATCAGAAATAATGAGGCACTCTTAACCGCTTTTTTCCAACAAATGCCTAAAGGAGGCGATTTACATCATCATTTTTCAGGATCAGTTTATGCAGAACCGCTTTTAGAAAGAGCAATTGCAGAAGACTTTTATTTGAATATAGAAACTATGGCAGTTTCTAAAACAAAACCCGCAAAAGGAAACTGGCAGACTTTTTCTTCGCTAAAAAACGAAGGCAAATTAGAATATTATCAGCAACAAGTTATGCAAACTTGGTCTATCAAAGATTATAACGGATCTGTTCCTTCTGATGATCAATTCTTTGATTCTTTCATGAAATTCGAACCAACCATAAAAGGTCATTTTGCAGAAGGAATGTTGGAATTGAAAAAACGTGCCATTGCAGAAAATGTACTTTATATTGAAACACAATTATCGACAATTCCGTGTGACATGAATGTTTCGGATTTGACTGATTTCAATTCAAAATTGCGTCAGGCTTCTGCTCAAAAAGATGAAAAAGCAACTTTGAAACTTTTAGATGAATTGTATAAATCACTTCAGCAAAAAGACGCTAAAAAATACGCTTTAGATTTCAACAATAATTTCATAGCAAAACTGCATAAAGATTTAAAAATAGATGACGAAAAATTCACCATGCGTTATCAAAACTTTGTGCTTCGTTTTATGGAACCTGTAGATTTGTTCAAAAACCTGACAATCGCTTTCATTTCTGCAAATGACAGTAAATTGATTGCTGGCGTAAATATTGTTTCTCCAGAACATGGCGAAAATTCTATGAAAGATTATTGGTTGCACATGGTCATGTTTAAATATTGCCACTCTAAATTTCCTGAGGTAAAATACACGCTTCACGCAGGCGAATTGACTTTAGGTTTGGTTCAGCCAGAAGAACTGACTTGGCATATTAATGATGCGATTTATGTGGCTGGAGCAAACAGAATCGGACACGGGGTTGATATTGCTTACGAAGCCAATTCATACGACTTATTGAAATACATGTTTAAAAACAATATTCCAATTGAGATTAATTTAGCGAGTAACGAATTCATTTTGAAAGTAAAAGAAAACAGACATCCATTTACGCTTTACAAAGAATTTAATGTGCCAATTGTGATCAGTACAGATGATGCGGGAATTTTAAGAAGTAGCATGACAGAACAATATGTTTTACTAGCAAAAAGATATCCTGATGTGAATTACGAAACGATTAAAAAATACGTTTACAACAGCATTAATTACAGCTTTATTCAAGATGCTTCGCTGAAGAAACAATTGATTAAAGATTTAGATAATCGTTTTAAAGCTTTTGAGGCGAAGTTTTCTAAAAATTAATCTAGCTAATCTGCGTGAAAAAAATATACAAATTATGACTCTAGAGGGCGCCTTTTTATATGTAAAACCAGCATTAGCTTCTCAATTTGAAGCTGACTTTGCGAAAGCAAGTCAATACATTTCATCAATTGAAGGTTATTTGGGACATCGTTTAGAAAAATGTATAGAAGTTGAAAACAAATATCTTTTATTGGTTGATTGGAATACTTTAGAAGATCACACAGTAGGTTTTAGAACTTCTGAAGCGTATTTGGAATGGAAAAAGATTTTACACCATTATTACGAACCGTTTCCGATTGTAGAGCACTTTGAAACTGTTTTTGAAAACAAAAAATAATATTTTTTTTGCCACAGATTCAAAGGATTCGAAAGGATTTTTTAATCTGTGTTAATCCGTGAAATCTGTGGCAAAATAATTTAAATTAAATTAGTGCCAATTCGTGTAATTCGTGGCAAAAGAAATTATGAACATCAAACTTCTCGCAATAGGCAAAACTGATAACAAATCGCTTCAAACTTTGATTGACGATTACACTAAACGTTTGTCTTTTTACATCAAATTTGAATTGGAAATTATTCCAGACATCAAAAACGTAAAAAACTTATCTGAAAGCCAACAAAAAGAAAAAGAAGGCGAATTGATTCTTTCCAAACTTTCTCCAACCGATCAATTGATTTTGTTGGATGAAAACGGAAAAACTTTCTCCAGCGTTGGCTTCTCCGAAGAATTGCAAAAGAAAATGAATTCTGGTGTAAAAACACTTGTTTTTGTAATTGGCGGTCCTTACGGATTTTCAGAAACAGTTTACTCAAAAGCGCAAGGAAAAATTTCGCTTTCGCTAATGACATTCTCGCATCAAATGGTTCGTTTATTTTTTATCGAACAATTGTACCGCGGATTTACGATTTTGCGAAATGAACCTTATCATCATCAATAAAATTAGTATTCAGTCGCATTTTTTAGTCTCAGTTTATTACTGAAATGAGTTCCTAGTTTATAAATTCTACTGGAAGTTTATCAAGGTTGTGAGTTACCTCTTTTTGAAGTAAAATTTTATATTGAATATATTCTTCATAACTCATATTCTTATCAAATAAAAAGACCAAATCTGGTACTTTTTCAAATTTTATACTGTAAAATTGTTTTAGTATTTCTGAGATTTTTATTTCCTGATTTCCCATAAAAACCTGTTGTTTTCCTTTTTTAAAGTAAACTACAAAACTTCCTGGAGTAGGTTTTTCCATTTTATAAAATACTTTCGTGAAAGGCAGAAAAGCTAAATTCTTTCCGATAGAATCTGCATAAGAATAGTAGTTTTCAGATTCTTCGTTTTGATGCATTTTTTCAGTTCGCTTTTTTTCCTGCATTTTAATTACTTCAGGAATTGCCAATTTTAATGGCAAACGTTTGTCTACATTGACAATCCAATTAGTTGAAATAATAGCATTTTTACGATTTAAATCTGCAATTGTATCTTTTCCTTCAACTTTAAAGAAAATGTAAATTGGTGAATGATCTTGTACCTCTTTTACAATCGTAACATTTGATTTTGGCAATAAAACGTCTTCTTTTTTTCCGCATGAAAATAGAAGACAAAGTATAAGTATAGATAGGTATTTCATATTTTTTAGATAACTATTTTATGTAAAATTTGTCATTCGGAGGAATGACAATTCTATTGTTTAGATATTATTAAAAACTCATTTTACCAAACAAAGTAACACATTCCACCGCTTCTTTCACATCATGAACGCGAAGAATTTTAGCTCCTTTTGTCAAAGCAATAGTATTCAAGAAAGTCGTTCCGTTTAGAGCTTCTTGAGGCGTATTACCAAGCGTTTTATAAATCATCGATTTTCTTGAAATTCCTGCTAAAACGGGTAATTCTAAAACATTGAAAAGTTCCATTTTCTGCATTACTTCAAAGTTCTGATCAGTTGTTTTGGCAAAACCAAATCCAGGATCCAAAATCAAATCGTTGATTCCTAAACTTCTTGCTTTTTTTACTTTTTCTGAGAAATAGAACATCATTTCTTTGACAATGTCATCATACTGCGTCAAACTCTGCATTGTCTGCGGGTTGCCACGCATGTGCATCATAATGTAGGGAACGTTGTAATGTGCAATTACCTCAAACATTTTCTCGTCAAGTTCTCCCGCGGCAATATCATTTATAATTGCAGCGCCACTTTCTATACTTGCTTTTGCAACTTCGGCTCTAAAAGTATCTATTGATAGTAACGTTTCTGGAAAATGCTTTAAAATCAATTCTATGGCAGGAACAATACGGTCGATTTCTTCTTGTTCGGTTACAAATTCGGCACTTGGTTTGCTTGAGTAGGCACCAATATCAATAAAAGTTGCGCCTTCTGAAAGCATTTTATCTACTTGCGAAGTGATTTCGTCTTCGTTTTTATATTTTCCGCCGTCGAAGAATGAATTTGGGGTAACATTCAAGATTCCCATTACTTTCGGGATTTCCAAATCAATCAAACGGCCTTTACAGTTAATTGTCATTGTTTTTGTTTTTTGTTTCAAGTTTCAGGTTTCAGGTTTCAAGTTCTAGCACTAACGCAATCTGTGTTAACATGAAACTTGAAACCTGAAACCTGAAACTATTTTTATAATTCTTAAGTTTCTCCCATTAACAATTTGTTTAGAAAAACTTGAAAGCTGAAACTTGAAACTCTTTAATTTTTCCTTATTTTTGAAGAAATTTTAGCAAATATACAGCATATAAATGAAGAATACTTCCCAAGAATTTGATAATGTTATCGCGATTTGCCGAACATTGTATATCAATAAAATGAAAGATTATGGCAGTGCATGGAGAATTTTGAGACTTCCATCACTAACCGATCAGATTTTCATAAAAGCGCAAAGAATTAGAAGTTTACAGGAAAATGAAATCCGTAAAGTTGATGAAGACGAAAAAGGAGAATTTATCGGAATCATCAATTATTCTATTATGGCTTTGATTCAGTTAGAGCTTGGCGTTGTAGATCAGCCAGATCTTGATGTTGAAAAAGCAACTGAATTATATGATGCTAAAGTAAAATTGACTAAAGATTTAATGGAAGCTAAAAATCACGATTACGGTGAAGCTTGGCGCGATATGCGCGTGAGTTCCCTAACCGATTTAATTTTGCAGAAATTATTACGCGTTAAACAGATTGAAGACAACAAAGGAAAAACTTTGGTTTCTGAAGGTATCGATGCCAACTATCAGGACATGATTAATTATTCTGTTTTTGCTTTAATACTTAATCCAATTAAATAATATTTAGCCACAAATTACACAAATTTCCACAAATTAATTCGTGAAGATTCGTGTAATTCGTGGCAGAAAAAACCTTACCCCATGAAAAACATCATTACCCAATTTTCCCGATTATTTGTCGGTGTGTTAT
>NZ_DASWYK010000023.1:0-17930 GCF_036405015.1 Flavobacterium sp.
TTCTAAAAAAAAAAAATATAAAACTCATGTAATTAGAGTTTTGTGATCTTTGTAATAACTTTAGTAGGGAAATTATGCACCAGTTTAGGTAAGGTGCATTTTGTATTTGTAATATTATATAGAAGTGGTTTAATATTGAAAACTGAAGAAAGTGTATCAATATAATTTTTTCATTAAAGAAGCTATTAAAAGAGATGCGAAAGAATAATTTGTTTTATAAATCATAAAAAAAAGAAAACCTCCAAAATCAATTTGACTTTGGAGGTTTGTTGTTAACTTAATTTTAGGTCGTAACGTTCTTCATTAAAGGTTAATCCCCATTCCTGAACTTCTTCTGATTGAGTAAGTTCAAAACCTGCTAATTTATACATTTCTAAGGCTTTATTTTGAAGATTTGTTGTGAGCAGAAAGACGTTTTTATATTGTTTCTCTTTGCAAAAATTTACAGCGTCAGTAAGAAGTTTTTTTCCAATTCCTAATCCTCTAAAAGCAGGATCCAGTAAAAACCATCTCAATTGCGCTTCTTCATTCGGTTGATGAACAATTGCCACACAACCTACAATTTTATTATGGTATTCTGCCATCCAAACGCGGTCGTTTTCTGGAGAATAGTTTTCTAAAAAAGTATAAAAAGTCTTGATTACATATTTTTCAAAATCAGTCGAAAAATTATATTCTTTGCCATAAAGCGCACCATGAAGATGAATAATGTAACCAATATCTCCAGGAGTAATTTCGTGTCGGTATTTAATATCTTCTCTGGCTATTTTATTGTCTGTCAATAAATTTCTAACAGTATGCATAGAATTGACTAAGATTTCTTTTTCAGAACTGTTTAGCTTTTCAATTTTACCATCAATCTTATTTTCAGATTTTGTATTCAAAATGCTTAATAATTCGTTTCCTGAATCGGTAAGTTTAATGTTAAAAGCACGTTTATCTTCATCTGATGCAATTTTCACGATGAGATTTTCTTTTAGAAAGCGTTTTAAAATTCGACTTAAATAACCTTTATCTAAATTTAATATTTCAGTGATTTTTTGAGCCGTAATAGTTTTGCTTTCACTGATTTCGTAAAGGATTCGTATTTCGGTTAAAGAATATTCGCTATCCAAATAATGTTGACTTAAGATGTCTAAATGGGCAGTATAAAAGCGATTGAAACTTCTAATTTTTGAAGTTGTAGTATTCATGATTTTATGATATTGTATTTCTGAAATACAAATATATAAAATTAGTTGCTTTTGTCAACTATTTAGAAATGATTTTTTGAAGCCGCTAAAACGTTTATTGATTTTTGTTTTTAAATTTTGAAAGAAGATTTAATTAAAGCGAAGTTCTCTGGATATAATTAAAAGGATTTTTGAAAATTTCTTTTTTTCTGTCCAGAATTAAATCTCCTGCTTTTTTTCCCATTGCCTTAAAATCGGTGCTAAGAACGGTGATGTCAAGCAGTGCTTTCAACGGAGTTTCGTTGTATGAAATCACTCCAACATGATTTCCGATTTTAAGTTTTTTTCCTTTTATCTGTTGTATAAGACTTACCAGATCTTCGTCTTCGATGGTTATGTAAACTTCTTTGGTTTTAAATTCTAGTCCGTCATAAATTTTATCGATGATTTCAAATGGGAATTGATGCGCTTTGCAGAATTCAAGAAAACCGTCAACAAGTCCGCCTGGAGCTGGAAATATTGCTTTTCTGGCGTATACAAGTATTAATTTTTCATATTTCTTTAATCTTCTAATTCCTTGTTGAAGTGCATTAAAGATATCCAATTTAAAATCCTGATAAACCGCAGTAAAATCGCCTGATATTTCTTCGCATGAATTATCAAGAATTACCAGTTTGTCTTTAGGTATATTTTCGATAGCTTCCAAAACTGCTGGAGTATAATTGGTATGGTTTTCCTGATTGTTTTTAAAGTGCGGCATTATCACAAAAAAACTGTAGCTGTGCATGTTCTTTTTGATTGCGTCAATAAAAAGCTGCTCGTCATTGTAATACATAAACATGTCTACGTGGCTGCCGTTGCCTAATGTTGTTACGAAAGAATCGTAAACCTCCATTTTGTAAGAGCAGGGCTTATTGATAAAGAACAAAACATAATTTTTTGAATTTAAATCTCTTGCTGCTGCAAAATTCCCTACCCCCATAACAGAAAATGCCAAATTGCGATCTCTTAAATCTTTATAGGCCTTCTCGGCTGTATCTCTCGAAATCGAATGCATTTTGCTCAAATCATTTATAGAAGGAAGTTTATGTCCGGGTTCTAATTCACCTGATAAAATTTCATCAGCCAGAATATTGGCAACTTGAATATATTTAGGAATACTGGAATTGGATTCTATCTTTATTTCTGAATGATCTTTATCTGATGACATGATTTTTTTGTATTATAAATTAAAAATAGTGAAGTAAAAACTGCCATCAAGACACTGAAAAACCTGTTTGAAAATGTTTGAAACTTTACCGATTTATTGCTTTTTTTAAATTGTGCTTTTCAAATCTAACTTTTCTCACTTTTTAAACTATCCTGTACTATGATGTTAAAATATAATGAAAAGAAAATAAAATTAACGTTGTTTTTTTTGATTTGTCAGGTGTGTGCAGGATGGGGTATCAAAAAATAAAAAATAAATTGCATTTTGATAGATTGTAATTCGGCTTAAATAAAGAGTCTTTCTGTTTTTGTTTTACTGAAAAAACACATTTTTTTTTTACTATTAAAGAAGATTTTTAAATGTATCGGCTTACTTTTTTAGATGTTGATATTTTATTGTTTTTGATAGTTAAAACCGATTTAAAAAAAACTAACTACTAACTTTTGAATCATGATAAAGAAAAAAGGAATACTGCAAATTGTTCTAAATGCTATTTTTATTTTAACGGTTTCTAAAGGGACTTCGCAATATTTAAATATAAAAAATGATGTATTCTGGGAAACAGCAGATCAAAAGCCGATTTACAGTCAGGGCGGAGGAATTTTCAAATTTACAGATCCTTCAAGTGGTGTAAAAAAATATTTCTGGTACGGTGTTAAGTATAAAGAGGCAGATGTATACCGCCATAATCCTGCGGTTACATTGGCAACTTCAACCTTTGAATCGGTTACCTGTTACAGTTCTTCAGATTTGGTTAATTGGAAGTTTGAAGCTGATGTTTTGAATAAAGAGGTAATAAACCCGAATGGGAAAACCTGGGCTGGCCGTTTAGGAGTGGCCTATATACAAGAATTGAAAAAGTATGCCATGTTTATACAGCATGATAAAGAAGTCTTGATTTCTCTTGCAGATTCTCCGGTAGGGGAGTTTCAATGGCATCAGAAAATCAATATGCAAAAAATGATTGGTACGAGTAATACTGGAGATCAAACAGTGTTTACAGATGAGGATAACGGAAAATCGTATTTGATTTATTCATACGGAAATGGGCGAAATAAAATATATGTTTCGGAAATTGGAATCAAAGATGGAAAAGTAGGTTTGTTGGATTGTACCGAAGTTTTTAAAGGAGAAAGTAGAGAAGGTAACTGTATGTTTAAATACAATAAAAAGTATTATATGGTGGCTTCAAATATTTACGGTTGGGATGCTTCATTTGCTTATTATTTGGTGGCAGATGACATAAGAGGGCCTTACCTTCCAGTAAATGACATGCAGATAATGAAAGGAGCTGATCAGGATTTTGCTCACGTTTCGCAAACAGGTTTTTTTGTTTCAGTTAAAGGAACAAAGCAAGAAACAATTGTATTTTGTGGTGATCGTTGGTCAGATTTTGCAGGTAACGGATTGGGGTATAACCAATGGTGTCCGCTTTCATTTAAGGGAGACGTTCCTTATTTTAATTCGCTTAATTCCTGGGATTTGGAAGAGAAAACGGGAAAATGGCGTGCAGCCAAAGATAATAATTACGCGCTGAATGGTAGTTTTGAAGCAGATCGCAGGCATATTCCTAGTCCCGTAAAGCCAGTCCAGATTCAGTTAACAGGCTGGTTTTCTGAAGTTATTTATGGAAATAAACTTTCTTTAGATTCTATTTCGCCAGTTTTAAATCATTTTAATACCGAAGAAGAAAGAAAAGTAGTAATTGGTGAAAAAAGTCTTCAGATTAGTGATCGTATAGATTATAAAAGAAAGACATTTCAAACATTGTCTTCATCACCATTTGTAAAACTGGAAGATGGAAATTACAAACTTTCAGCTAAAATAAAGAATACAAATAATTTTGTCAATCTGGAAATATACGGATTGAGTGGAAATAAAAAATACTCATTTAAGATTGATAAGGAAAATTCTTCATGGAAGGAAATTACAATTGATAAAATAGTTGTAAAAGGAGGGAAGGTCGAAATTGGTTTTATGGCAGAAGGAAAAGCAGCATCAAGTTGTTATATTGACGATATTGTTTTTACAAGAAAGGATTAAGGTAAAAGTTTTGATAATGGATCTTGATTTTTTTTGAATCCAGAAAGTTCTTTATCAAAAACCATTGGCAGCTTCAAAAGCTTCATTAGTAGTATACAGTAGAGCTTCCTTCTCATAAACTGCATTATAAAGCGTCTTTTTTTGTTTTGCCAGTGCCAATAGCTTGTCTTGAGCATTCTTCAATTCGTCGTTCTTTAGTGTTTTGATAAGTGCCTGCTGTTCGATTTCTTTTCTATCGAATGCATGTAGTTCCTTAAGAGATTGATAATACTCAATTGAGGCAGTTTTAAGAGAATCTCCTTTTGAGATGCCTTCGGTAGAAAGTTTTTTGATATTGGCAATAAGCACGTCAAACTCTTTACTCTGTTGATTCACCGCCATTATTGCACCTTTATAATCTTCTTTTTCGAGGCATTTTAGTTTTTTTTCTCCAGAACCTTCTTTTCCGAGAATAATGTCAAAGGCTCTACGTTCCGATTGATGGAGTGATTCCTTAAAATCAGCAGCCTCTGATGATTTACAGGAACTCATTGTTATAGATAGAAAAGCTGTTAGAAAAATACCAAACTTCATCATTATTATAGTTTTATTGATTTTAATTTTAAAAATTATTTTTTAAAAAATAATCCATATGCTGTCATATAGTTAATTGAATTTAAGCATTTTTTTTAACACTAAGTCATGTGTTATAAATATCTTATGAAATGAATTATTAGAATTGCAAGCTTTTGTTTGCAGGCTTTATAAAAATTGAAATGCACATAAAACGCAAAACCCCGCAAATCTCAAGATTCGCAGGGTTTACCGCTTGTTTATACTTTTTTGAAGACTTTAAAAAGTCTCTTTTTAAGCTCTCAGCGGAGGAAGAGGGATTCGAACCCCCGGACCTGTTACAGTCAACAGTTTTCAAGACTGCCGCATTCGACCGCTCTGCCATTCCTCCAGTAAGACGCAATCATTTTCTCATTGCGGGTGCAAAGATAAAATGTTTTTTTGAATAGAGAAATTTTTTTTTCACTATTTAAAAAGAAAATGACATTGATCGGTTAAGTTAAAAAATGTAGATGAAAAGTTGAAGTTTTTACAAATGTTATTTATTACACTACATCAATTTCTTTTTTGCCTATTTCTATTCCTTTGCTATCGGTTACCAAGAGATTGAATTTGGTTAAAGCATTGTTATCCACTTCATAATTGAATTTAATCAATGTCGGAGTTATGGATATCTTGGCTGGAGCAATTTTTATACCGTTGATACTGACAACAATATTTTTTGGGTCGAGATTCTGGCCAGGTATAAGGAAATTATTCACATGATTGCTATCAATCTTTTCTGGGTGCATATTATCCAGGTCAATCTTTTGTTTGCCGCCATCAAGCTTGTCAGGAAGATTAACGCTTGGTTTGAAGGGAGCTATAAATATTTCTTTGAGTTTTAATGTGGCAATGTTGGTGAATAGACCCGTTAATGCGGCTGTAGCAAGAATGCCATTTAGGTTTATCGGCGCATTAATAGTAGTGCTGTTTAACGCCAGATAGATCAATATGGCAAGACCCGAGGCAGTAAAAGGTTTAACAGCATACCACATTATCCAGCTTCTCTTGAATTTTTCCGCTCCAATAAAAATAGTGAAGGATGAAGCCACGTAGATCATATTGCCAAGGAAACCGGAAGCGGCAACCAATATAAGAATGAGTACGCCGAACTGTATTGTTTTGCAGGCAAATAAGACGCTCTGTTGGGCACAATCTGTTTTCTCAGCTTTTGATTTTTCATCTTCTGCTTTTTTGAGAACCGCATCATTGACTGCTTTTTTGTTGGCTGCCACAATTATATCAATAGAATCTTTTTCTTTTGCAGCTCTTAAAGCATTTATACTGTCCCCTGCTTTCTCAGCTCTGGTTTTAACCTGAGCAAGCACATCGGACCTTTTCAGGTCTTCTTTCAGTCGGTCCTGTGCCGCCTGAATTGCCGCTGTCAACTGTTGAGCATTTGGAGTATGAGTCTCGATTAAGGTTATCCTGAAAGGTTTATATAAGTAAATGGTATTTTCAGCGTTAGGCATTTTATCCGGCCAATGCATAATGATGATTACAATGCTGATAATTATCGCGAAAATCATAAGAACACCAGCTAAACTTTTCTCGGTGCTGCTTAAAGGAAGTTCTAGATCTGATGTTGTTGGGTTCATGACATTTTATTTATGTTTTATTTAATTTATTCCTCGCCAATTTTTAATTCTATCCACAAATGAGGTTGTTTATTTTTTGGGTATATTTCCAGTACATTTTTCATGTCTTGTCGCGTCACAAATGGAAAATCAAGCTGAAAATCTTTTCCGTCCTGTTCTACTGTATCGCTGCGCAATACCTTGCCTTTTGCTTTTCTGTGATATCCCTTTAACATGTCAGGACGAAGCATTGCGAAATTAAAATCACTGCTTACTTTTCCGTTTACAGGAATCATAATTGTGAGTTCCCGATCACTCATAAGCTCAAGTCCCTGACGCAAGGTGGCGTTATGGCTCGAATGATGTCCTGCTTTATAAAATACGGTACGGGACAAGAGGTCCTTTCCGGTCAAGCCGTTGTCAAATTTAACATCAAACCAGCTTTGCCAATTGCCAATCTGGGCATCTCCTACAAAAAGCAGTACTTTTTTACTCTCAGTAAATTCAAATGCTAATACTAAGCTGGTGTTGTTAGTCAGTCTGTCCATATGAAGAGATAATCGGCCGATTTCGGAGAGCCAGTCGTAATTGATTGTACGCCATGAATTTTTTGGATCTTCATAAGTTTTTTTCTGATTGTTTTCTTGGTCTTGCTGCTGGAACTGCCTGCTGAAGGGAAAATCAGATTCTCTGCCGCTGTCATTCTGGCCATAGGCATCAATGGCATTAAGCATTAAATCACCGGAGATATCCATATTTGCAAAGTCTAAAAGTGATAGGCCGTGGACTGCTTCATCTTTCGTCGGATTTAATTTTTCGAGCTGTTCACTTTTTATCGGCGGACCTAAAACATAGACTTTAATGCCGCTGCTGATGCCTGGAAGAGAAAATGACTCTCCCGGAGTAAGGAAGGTTACTTTTTTATTTACGATTTCTAACAGCTTTGTTATGGATTTACCTCCTGTCTGGCCTTCAGCAAAGAGATCGTAACCTTCTTTTTCCTTTATCATGGCATCGACCTGGGGCACCCCAGCAAATTTATCCGTAAGAATTTTTTTTGTTTTCTTATTCTTATTCCAGTATTTCTCAGTCATCGATCTGATAAATGTACCTTCGATGCTGTTATCGGAATCAAGAAAGGACAGCCATAATTCGCGTTCTTTTCCCTTAAGAAGGTCTCCTGCGGTAGAGAATCCACTCAGATGGTCGCGATGCTGATGGGTAACAACTATTGTTAGCTTCTTGTCACCGATGGTTTCCATAATATTTTTAGCAATTTCTTGCTCGCGTTCTTCATTACCGGCTTTGTAAGATCCAAAGTCGATAAGCATAAATGCTTCCTCATTTCCTGAATTAAATCTTAATAAGAAGCAGTCACCCAGATCAAGCTGGTTATACATCCTGATATTTGCACTAACAGACATAGTTGAAAAAATTAATGGTTATGTAAACAGGCGAAAGGTTCGCTTCCCTGCATCAAAAGGGCAGCATTATCTGCATCACTGAGAGTTGAGATCGCGTAATCAAGCTGTTTGAACAATCGTTCACTACCTCGTACACTTTTACAGACTGCGTATTTGACTTCATAATTAGCCATGTCAATTATGAGTGAAGAGCCTCCACGGAAAGCATATTTGTCATCAGGAAAGAAGCCCTGATAAGGCGATCCTTTTAAATTGACATAAACTTTCTGAAGGAACATGATGACCATGACTTTTCTGGCATTGCCAGATTTAGAATCAGAAATAATCATCGGCCGGCATTTGTATACCTGAAAACTGTTCCGCGCCCTAGCCTTTAAGGTTATGGTCTTTTCATTTCCTGCAGAGTCTGTCTCGGTATGCTTGTAGGTAATAGTATTAAAGTCCATACCCAGTATTGTCTCAGTGCCGGGAGTGACAATGCTCTGTAATTTGTAATCAAACATATTATGAACAATGGCACTTAGGTTCTGGGTTTCTTTAAAGATGACACTGCGATTATTTTCCCTTAAAATTCGCTCTATGCTTTTCAGAACATTATTAATATTAGTGTTCACTTTGCCTCCGAAAGATGCATCAAAAATGTATTTTATTGTTTTGGAAAGACCTGCTGATTTTGCAGAATTTGCAAAATAGCTGTCAGGTGCTTTCCATTTCAGAGATTCTACAGAAAAAGTATTTACTTCATCAGGAATAATACCCCACTTGCGAAAGGATTCCATAACTGCGAAACGAAGCCCCTCTTCATCATCAGGATTATGTTCTATATCTGCAGTTATAAGTGCCCTGAGATAATCACCGAAACTTAAGTCTGCAGGCGGGCAATAGTCTAATGCCCTGATGCATACCATCATGAGATTATCGGCAATTTCACATGCCTCACGGGAAAGCCTCTTTACAAGATCGGGATCAATTTCTCCCTGTTCCAAGATTCCAGTGCCATCGGAAGCTAGCCTGATAAGGTCTGCAGTCCTGTATCTGTAAAGATTAGCAAATGCATCAAAAACGGCTGCCACTAAAATTCCACCTCTCTTATGGGGCTCGGTTACAGTATGTATTTTTGATGGGTCGGGGTTTATGTGTGCCCATTTTCCATCTTTATCTTTTTCGACAAGAAAGCTCCGAAGGGAACGTCTGTTGTCTGATACCGCTTGGCCGAACTGGATTGCTAGATCACCCAACATATTTTCAGGAGACAGTAAATCCCCTCTGGAATTTTTGATCTGCTCTTCTACAACCGATCGGAATGTGAATCTCTGTAGTAAAGCAATTATATCAGCAAAACCTTCATGAAAAGCGAGCATATCATAATTCGTATCACGTGTAAGGTAAGGATGCAGACTGTGAAGGATTGCATGTGTTGTTTCGTGGGAAATTATATCTGGAGAAAGACAAGTAAAAATAGCTCCTCCTGGAACATTATTTCCCTGCCAGCTATTTGATGCCTGAAAATAGCCAAACAGCAACGCATTCTTTTCAGGGGAGTAATAGGCGTTCTGCTGGCGCATGGCATGAGGATAAATCCTTAATTGAGGGATAAATTCATGAGTATAAATAGTATTATCATTTCTATTTTTCTTTTCAGTCAAACGAGACCAGATAATTTTTCTTCCTAAAGCTCTCTCAAACTGCTTTATTACACTCATGACTACTGCGTAGACCTGCTGCTGGTGAAATCGTGGATCGCTTTCTGAAGGTTCCATACCATGATCAGCAAGAACAAAACCGTCGTTTAAGTCTATAGGGAGGTAGTAACAGTTTTTTGTAGGATCATAGTCTATTATTTCGATATATTCTCCTATTGGTCCTGGAGATACCTCTTCCCATTTAACTTTGTAAATTACTTCGTTGCCATGTCTTTTATTTAGCGTTGAAGAAAATGATGGGTCAAATGCATAGCCTTTCAGTTTGCGGAAAAAAGGTTGTGGATATTGTGCTGTCATTTTTTAAGTTTTTTAATTTAAACATGATAGTAAGTGATTATGTACAATATTTTTATAAAATGAAATCGTGTTGAATTGATAATAAATGTTTATTCGTAACAGTTAAAGTATATGCTGAGCCTTTATGAAGGTGAGATTGTCTGCAGAATAAACAATTAAAAGGCATGTAATCAATTATATTAGGATAATAGAATCGTTTCAAATGTCAGAAATAAAACGGATATGATTTAGAGTATAAATACTTGATTGTTAAATATTTGTAATTTATTTGATTGCAAAATAACAAGTTCCGATCATGAGTTAATCTAGGAAGCGACAGATACTTGTTCTTCTTTGGGAGGAGTAGTTATTTCACAATCTTAGAATTTTACTTTTCATATATTAGCGTAATCACGCGGTGCAGTCTTTGTCAAATCTGGAAGGAATTTCTATTAATATGAATAAAGACCTTTTAATAGATGTATTAGAGAACTCTGCGCTCAATAGTACACAGCAAATACTGCATCACTTTAATAAAATTGTGCCACATTGGTTTTTATCACTATGGTTTTCTAAAGAAAAAGGCGAGAATGATACAGATTATAAGAAACGTATGTACATATCTTCGCAGACATTTGAAAATGAATGTATGTATGCTCTTTATGACGAAGAGCGATAAACTTCCAATAATTGAAATGCATTTCGATAGCTTTTTTACGCTACAAAAACAGCATTTGAGATTATGCGTCATTATAGTCATGCAAGCAAATTACTAGAAGAGTATCGAAGTATTTTTCTGGATTTAATCAGTGTGAAAGGTTTTGCCCTTTGATCATCAGTCGGGAAGAGTTCAAATTTAATGAGTTGATAGCCGTTTAAAGAGTTATGAACCGTAATTCTGCTACAAAATCTGAAATGACGAATTATTTGTAAGTTCGCCTTAGTTTTTTGATGTGGAAATGGTATCAACTCCAGCGCCATATTCATAAATCAGATAATTAATAATAATTATAAAAAATATTGAAGGGATGATAAATAAAGTGACTGGTTGATTTGAACTTTTTTTGATATTTATAATTCTTTTTTGGTATTTTTAAAGTTTAAACTGGTTTTTGGCAGAAATTATAAGGTAAGTTAATAAATTCAATTCGTGAATCCATACTATAGAAAAGCCTGAGAATGTTCCTATTCCCAGGCTTTTACATTTGGAAGTGTCAGGCTTATTTTCCGTCAACTAAGATTAGGGAAACTCTTCTGTTAAGCGGTTTATTTTCTGCAGGAGTGTTTGGAACGAGCGGTTCACTTTCTCCTTTTGAAAAGATATGCATACGATTGGATTCTATCCCTTTATTCCTTAAGTACTCCGCTACGGCTTGACCTCTCTGCAGCCCGATTTCAAGGTTGCGTGCTTTGGTTCCGATATCGCAGGTATGTCCTGTAATATTTAAGTCCGTGTCTTGATTTGATTTTAGGATTTTGGCAATTTCGTCCAGTCTACTGGCAAGTTCGGGTGTTACGCTGGTACTTCCAACTTCTTGAAAAGCCAGTGGTTTTTCCTCGATATAATTTCGTTCTTCTACCGATAATACCTTTTGAACAGGGACTGTTTCCACTATTTTTTTCTGAACAGGTGGTTCTTGAACTTGGGTTTCTTCTTTCGGTATTACAGTTTCTGTTTTTGGCTCTATGGGCTGTGGTTTATCTCTGGCTAAAGAAAAACCTAATTTCAATTGAACTCCTGCAGCTAAATAGCGTGTGTCCTGAACAATTCTCTTGTTTCCAATTGTACCATTTGCCTGAGTATTAGCAATGCCATTAGGATCATAAGCAACTATATTAAGATCTGGAGTTTCTTTAGCTAAATTGGTTAAACCATAATCTACATAAATTCCGGTATAAAGCTGTGTTTTTTCTTTTATTTTAAAACTAAGGCCTGTTTCTAAGCTAAGTAAAAATGTTGGATCTAAACTTGTTTTTGTTTCGTCTTTCCAATTGGTTACTTGTCCAAAACCATGAGCTGGCAGGTCATCAATCAATAATTGCAGATCAGGATAATAACCGCTTAGCTGCAATTGATCGGCCGAAGCTTTTACTGTTTGTTTTCCTGGAAACAGCATTTTTCCTCCAAATGCAAAATACCATTGTGCGTTAGATATAAAAGCGGTTCTATATTGCATGAGAAGCGGAATGGCAGCCGCAATAAAATGCTGTTCTTCTTTATATTTTGAAGGGGTTACACGGTATTCAAAAGCAGAAGTCTGGTCGTCAATTTCGTAAGTATTGATTGTGTTTCCGTCATTCAGTTTAAAACTGTTTTGATTGTACGTTACATCAATTCCTGTAGAAATTCCCCAATGATCGCTGAAGAAATAGGTATAGCCAATCCCAATTCCTCCTCCAAATTTTAGCTTTCCGTTTCCAATACTGCTGTCATATAGAATTCCAGAAGGGCCTCCATTTATTTTAACACTAAGTTCTTGGGCGTTTGTCGTGACTTTCAACACTACTAGCAATGCTATGGTGATTTTAATTTTCATCTTTTTCATTTTAAATTAAATCTCAATTTTACTTAACCAATAAATTGATTGTTTTTTTCTGACCATTACTTAGCGAAAGAACCACAACATATATAGCTGACTGAGAAGGAGCAGTAATTTGATTTTGAGCTTTTACATTTGTAACAGTCTGCACTAATTTTCCTGTAATGTCAAAAATGGTAATTTCGGCTCCATTCAGCTGAGATTCACTGAAATCGCATTGCAAAGTGAATTCATTTGTTGGTTTAATTGGATTTGGATGGATTTTCAAACCTTTAGAAAAAGCAGTTCCAGTTGTTTCAATCGGGCAAGACTTAATTGAATTACCGTTTGTATTTTTGGCAATAACATAATAAGAACCGTTTAATGGCTGATTTTCGCTGTAATACTGACGTGTGGCACCAGACACAGGATTTCCATTTTTATACCATTGGAAGCTCGTAAAATTATTAGAGTTATTATCGAAGAAAAGAACATCTGCCCATTGCTGTGTTATAAGTCCAGATTGGCTTACTTCAATAGGTTTAATTACAGTTACAGCAGGATAGTGATTTTGATCTCCGTTTTGAACAGCGCTAATTGTTGTGCTTCCAGAATTCAAAATAGTTAAAGTTGATTCATTTATAGTCGCAATTTCATTGTTTGCTGTAGTGTAAGAAATAGGCAATCCGCTGTCTGATGATGCATTTAAACTACTAATATTCGAATCATCACAACCAAATTCTAAAGTCTGATTCCAAGTAATAGTCTGATTAGCTTTGGTGATTTCTAATGATGCTTCTGTAAAGACAATAGCGTAATTTAAACCTGCATTTAAAGTTCCTAAGTTGATGTTATATTTTCCAACATTTTCTCCTGCATCTCTGGAAAGCTGACCTGTAATAATGGCATTTGTATCTCCGTTTGCAAAACCTGTAGGAGTATAATTAAAAACAGGATCAGCAGTGCCATATACTTTTGTATGTTCATTAGCAATAACAGTAAGTACTTTTGGTGTAATCGTTAATTGATTACCTATATAGTTGATTTTATAATTATTGTTAGCGTTTAAAGTGCCTTGGTTAATAGCGTATGTCCCCACATTTTCACCGTTTGTTCTTTTTAGTGTACCTGTCAAAATGTTAGAATTATCTCCATTGGCAAAACCACTAGCAACGTATGTAAGTTCAGGATCAATTGAACTATATACTTTAGTTTGAGCATTAGTAGTAATGTCTAGTGATGCCTTATTAATTAGAAGATTTGCTGTAAGGACGACTGCAGAACAATTTGGCGATGTTGAAGCAGGTGTAATAGTTGCAGTAATGGTATAAGTTCCTGCATTTACAGATCTATTGTTTGGTGTATACGAAACCGTCGCTCCTGTTGGCAAGTTAGCGACTTCAATAGAATGCGGATTTCCATTATAAGTAAATTCGGCATCACTAAAAGTTACTGCATTAATAGGAGATTCAAGGACTTTTACAGTCTGAAGCTGTGTTGTTGTATTGCCATTACCATCGTCATATTTCCAAGTAATGGTATAGGTGCCAGGAGTATTATAATTTAAAGGATCTGTTGTTGTTCCGTTTACAGTTCCCACGCAATTGTCTATTGCTCTAGGAACAGGAATTTGAGATGTTAAAACATTACAATAGTTTGTAATCTCTGGTAATACAGCTGCACTAGGAATTGGTGCGGTTACATCAGGAGTTGTACTTATAGTAACAGTTTTAGTTATAAAACATCCATTTGCATCCGTTACCATTGCCGTGTATGTTCCAGGAGCTAATCCTGTTGCGGTAGAAGCCGTTCCTCCCGAGGGAGACCATAAATAGGTATAATTACCAGTTCCGCCAGTAGCTGTTACTGTTGCAGTTCCATTATTGGCATTAAGGCAAGTGACATCTGTTTTTGCTGTTGTTGCTGTAAGTAAATCAGGTTGATCTATAAGAACGCTTGCTGTGGTTTCACATAAGTTGGCATCTTTTATAGTAACAATGTAATTTCCTGCAGTAAGGCCAGATGCTGTTGAAGCAGTTCCTCCAGAAGGTGACCATGAATACGTGTAAGCTCCAGTTCCTCCCGTAACGCTCACAGTTGCAGATCCGTTAGAACCACCATTGCAAGATATGTCAGTTTTGGTTATTGATGGTACAAGTGCAACAGGTTGTGTAATGGTGAAATTTTCCATTTTAATACATCCGTTAGAATCCCCTACAGTAAGTGTATAATTTCCAGCAGAAAGACCAGTCGCTGTTGCGGCAGTTCCTCCAGATGGTGCCCATGAATACGTGTAATTAGAAGTTCCTCCAGTTACAGCAACAGACAAGGAACCGTTAGAGCCACCAAAGCAAGTAACATCTGTTTGTCCTGTTTTTGTTATCACAATTGCTGGCGGTTGGTTTATGGTAAAGTTTTTTACAATTGAACATCCATTGCCTGCCGTAATTGTAACTGAATAATTTCCTGCCCTAAGTTCAGAAGCAATACTGCCATTGCCACCATAAGGAGACCAAACATATGTAAATGGACCTGGTGCTCCCGATGGTATTACCCCTGCACTTCCAGTATTTCCATTATGACATAAAAGGTCCGTTTGAAAAGTAGATGCCACTAGAGTATTCGTAGTAGTAATAAGAAAGTTTTTGGTAGTAGTACAGCCATTTGCATCCGTAATTAGGCAGCTATGATTTCCAGGGGCTAAATTTGAAACATTTGCTGTTGTGTCTCGGCTGGGAGTCCATAAATAAAAATAAGGTCCCAGACCTCCAGATGGTATTACAGATGCCATACCACCAGACGAACAGGTGGCATCTGTTTGATTCGTAATGGCACTTAATGTTGGAGGTTCGTTTATGGTGAAGGTTTCATCGATTGAAACAGACGTAGCTACATCTGTAACGGTTACCTTATAATTCCCTACAGATAATCCAGTTGCTGTGGCAGCTGTTCCCCCCGTAGGCGACCATAAATAAGAGTAGTTTCCGCTTCCTTCAGTTACATTTACTGTTGCAGTTCCTGTGCTTGTGCCGTTGCATAAAACATCTGTCTGAGATTTAACGACAGTTAAAGGAATAAGTTCGATAGTGGTTGTTATTTTCCAGGAATTATTATCTACTTTGTGATATTCTGTGCTGCAATCAGTTCCTCCCGAGGTACGAAATGCTTTGAGTTCAAAATTTACAGTACCAGTCAAACCGTTGGCAATTGCAATATCTCTTTTGTAATTAGTTGTTTTTGTTGGAGTACTTGTTCCTGAAACAATAGTGCTTTCTGTAGTGTTATTGTTCTTGCAAGTTAGAAAACTTCGTTGTTGATATTGTGAACCTTGTAATGCAGTCATGTTGTACTCCACAGTAGTATTCTTTATTCGGTATCCTTCAGGAATCGTAATAGAAAGTTGGCCTGGACAAGATGTTTCTGTAGCAGTAGTTAAAGATGAACTAGTAATATACGATGTTTGAATATCTCCTTTATCGTATAAAGCAGAAATCCTACCTGTTGTAAAAACATGTTTTTTCCAATCACCTAGAGTACCTGAGCCACAGTTGGATCTGATCCATACATAGTAGGTTTGTCCAACTAGTAATGAATTTAGGTTTAAAGTTGTGCCGGAAACATTTCCTGTTCGAGTGGTTGCCGGAGTAGGAGCTGTATCTGTCATACTTAAATAATAGTCGTAACCGTTGTTTGGTGATGAGGAAGCAGCAGTCCAGTTAATGGAAACATTATCCATAGCAGCTGACGAACTGATATTTTCTGCTGGTGTACAGGGATTATAGATATCCGCTGAAACGGCAAAGATGTTGGATACACCATTTCCACCGTTTTTTTTTAAGCTGATGCTTTTTATTTCCTTATTTTGGTTTGATGAACCAATAGCTAGTGGAATTTGATAAAGACGAGGATTGGTTTCGTAGTATTGTTCTAAATCATCCGTAACTCTATTTACCCTTCCAATACCCTGCGCAGCAAAATTAAGGCCGGCATACCAATCATCGATCTGTATTCCTGTAAATGTCTGTGTACTTGAATCTGTAAAGTTTACGATGACGTCCATTTTACTGGATCCAGATCCCGATGTAGCCAAGATATAAATAGTGTAAGCCTTAAATGAACGACTGAAAATCAATGTACCTGAATCGTTTAGTTTTGGAAAGCGTAAACAATTATTTCCGCTGTAATTAGCCAGTAGATAGCTTAAATCAGGTGTAGTCGCCACTAAGGAATTTATGATGCCTGATTCAGGTAGACCATATGTAAGCGCTATGCTTGAAGAAGTTGACTGAAAGTTCCTAGCTATAAAAGCGAAGTTGACTCCATCAACATCATGGGTTGTCGAATTTGCGGCTGGACCAATACCATTTGCTATGACATCGGCATTAAAACCGCTTTGAACGGGAATCGGTTGATAATTCTGAGCATAGGCAGCCGTAAACTGTAATATAAAGAAAAAGCAACCAAATTTAATTAACGTGTAGAGTTGTTTCATAATCGTCCTTTTGTTGGTAAAGAATGGTTTTGATAAAACTGCTTCCGTAAAAAGGACAGAAGCATACGAAAAGCTACTGCATCAGGAGAAATAGAAAAGGATTACAGGGGCTTTTGGTTTTATTCAGAGTTTAAAACTAAAACTTTCCCTGCCAAGGAGGTAAAAAATGTTCTGAAACCTGTTTTTTTTGTTCTGAAATGAAATCAGAAATTTTTGGAGATTTTAAAAATCTTGTCTTCGATATGAAGTTTGTCGTTGATGATTTTCGAGACATGATACGGGTTGACAGCAGTACTGCGGTTGATTCTTTTGAAATATTTAGAAGGAAAAACTTCTTCGAGATAAGACATTGTTGTTCTTAAAATCTGGTTTTTACCTGATTTAAGGTGTATTTCAATGTAAACATGATCTGTTTCAGCAAACAAAAAATCTTTGGACTGAAAATAGTAAATCTGTTTTCCCAGTTCAATCTTAAAAGTAGCATCTTCATTGGCCAAAGCCAGATGTATGGCAGTGGTAAGGTTTGCTTTTTCTACAGGTTTAGAAAGATAAGCAGACGGTTTAAGATTGGTCACTTTTTCTAAAGTGCTTGGATCGGTTAACGCAGTTGTGAATATAAATGGTATCGAAATATTAGTATTGATAAATAATGCCAGATTCAGTCCTGTTTTATCTCCAGAAAGAGAAATATCAATTAAAACAAGATCAAAAAGTTTGTGAGACAAAAGCATTTTTGCTTCTTCATAGCTGTGAGCGGTTTCAGCTATAAAAATGGGTTCCAGCATTTTCTTTAACGATAATGCAATCAAAACTTCATCTTCTACGATCAATATTCTGCTTTTATGTTCAGTCATTTGGAAACACGATTTTACAGTGGGCGTTTTCTCTTGTATAATTTCCTTTTAATTGTTTTACCATTC
>NZ_DASWYK010000024.1:0-6373 GCF_036405015.1 Flavobacterium sp.
TTCTTTCAATCCGAATTTATTTCAAAAAGGTCTGGATGCGACTATGGTTCAGGTGGATAAATGGGTAAAAGACGGCATCACGGCCGAAGAATTGGAAAACAAGAAAACCAACCTGATCGGAAGTTTTAAAGTTGGAATGTCTACCACAAACGGAATGGCAAGAACTATTTTAAGTTTTATCGAAAGAGGTTTAGAACCAAACTACATCGACCAATATCCAAAAGATATTGATAAGGCGACTTTGCAACAAGTAAACGACGCGATTAAGAAATACATCAAATTGGACAAGATGATTATCATCAAATCGGGATCTCTTGATAAAGACGGTTTACCTTTGAAATAATGTCAGTTTTCAGTCTCAGTTTTCAGTTTCAGTGATGGTTTTTCAACTTGAAATTTAACTTTGTCAAAGTTTCAAACTTTGACAAAGTAGTGCGATTGAGAATATTTTTATTAAAACATAAAAGCTCCAAACATGATTTGGAGCTTTATGTTTTTGCGACAAAAGTAAACTTTCAATTTTAAGAAATCACTAAACTTCCTTTTCAATAGACGCTTCCAGCATCAAGTAATGAAGATCAATATTTTGTACAAAAGGTTTTAATAATTCACTTCCTGGACCGTACATAGCCAATTCTACATAATCTCCGGAATGGTCCATACTGATCCATCCCACATTGTTATGTTTTTTCTGAATTTCTGAATAGGCTTTAAAAGGTAACTTTTTATAATTATACAAACCGTCTTCTTGTTTTTCTAAACCAGAATAAAAATCCTTTAAATGCTTTGCTTCATCATCAGTAAGACTGATTTTATTGGTTTCTTTTATCCAGTCTTTAATTTGCTGTAGATTGAAATCGGCATGAATAGCGTTTAAAATATATTCATTGGTATATTTATAATCGGCAATGCTGTTGAAATTTTTTACGGCATCGGCTCCATAAATTAGTCCCGGATTTGCATTTCCGTGATCTGTAGTAATGATTACCAGAGTTTCTTTGTCTTTTTCGGCAAAATCGATGGCTGTTTTCACCGCCTCATCAAAAGCTAGCTGATCGTGAATCAAGGCTGCAATATCATTTGCATGCGCTGCCCAATCTACTTTTCCGCCTTCAATCATTAATACAAAACCATTTTTATGATCTTTCATCTGGTCAATAGCTGCAGCACTCATTTCTGCCAAAGTAGGAGTGTGCTGTAATTCTGCAATATTGTTTCTGTCAATTGTATACGGTAGCGCTCCAGTAGCAAAAACACCCAACGTTTTGGTACCTTTTTTTATATTTTCTAAATCTGATTTTCCTTTTAAAACCTGATATCCTTTATCTTCATAAATCTTGTACACATCTTTTTTATCTGTTCTTTTCGATGCATTAAAAAATTCATCACCACCACCCATCATAACGTCAAGTCCAAGGTCGGCATACATTTCTGCAATTTCATTTTCAGCATTTCGGCTATCTGAATTTACACAAAAACCTGCTGGAGTAGCATGTGTTATCGTAACCGTTGTCACGCAGCCGGCTTTTTTTCCAGCGTTTTTAAATTTCTGCCAAATTGGAAGATATTTTTCGCCATTTGCACCAATATTCAATACTCCGTTTTTAACTCTATGACCGCCTCCAAAAGAAGAACTTGCAGCTGCAGAATCGGTAACAGCAGAATTTGCAGATGCAGTATCCATTAAAGCTCTTGCAACTTTATTTTCTTTGTAAAGATTCATCCAGTTTCCATTTTTACCCAGAATATTTTGCGAGTACAAATTGGCCATTTGCAATGTTCCTGAACTCATTCCGTCACTAATCAGGAAAATTATATTTTTTGCTTTTTTGCCTTTCTTAGTGATTGTCTCCAAATCATTAGCTAGAATAACGGACGGACTAAGCGTAAATAGTCCTGCTAATACTGATGAGCCTTTTAAAAATCTGCGTCTGTTCATTTTAATTTATTTAGTAAAGCGTAAATTAAATACATTTTGAAATCTAACGCAACTTTATTGCATTAAATAATTGTTTTGTTTAGATTATCTCTTTTCGAGTGTTGATTTACTTGAGAATTTAAGATTTAAACTAAGCCAATGTTTATTTAAACTTAAAAGTTAAGCACAGAAAAACTCAATAATGATGCGTATCTTTGAGATTATAATTACTAATAATGCTATCTATGAAGAAAATAGGATTTCTATCGTTTGGACATTGGGCCAATCATCCTTCGTATAAAGCTCGTACAGCAGCAGATACACTTCTTCAATCTATCGATTTGGCCGTTGCTGCAGAAGAAATTGGTTTGGATGGGGCTTACTTTAGAGTGCATCATTTTGCGCGACAGTTAGCGTCACCTTTTCCTTTACTTTCTGCCATTGGGGCAAAAACAAGTAAAATAGAGATTGGAACTGGAGTTATCGATATGAGGTATGAAAATCCCTTGTACATGGTCGAAGATGCTGGTGCAGCAGATTTAATTTCCGAGGGACGTTTACAATTAGGCATCAGTAGAGGATCGCCGGAACAAGTGATTGATGGTTGGCGTTCTTTTGGTTATGAACCTCTAGAAGGAGAAACAGATGCCGATATGGGACGCAGAAAAGCTCTAGAGTTTTTGCAAAGACTAGACGGTGAGGGATTTGCAGAGCCGAATCCGTATCCTATGTTTCCAAATCCGCCGGGATTATTGCGTTTGGAGCCACATTCTGAAGGACTGAGAGAACGAATCTGGTGGGGAGCTGCCTCTAATGCTACCGCTATTTGGGCAGCTGAGAACGGAATGCACCTACAAAGTTCTACTCTAAAGTATGACGAAAATGGGAAACCTTTTCATGTTCAGCAGGCAGAACAAATCAGATTATATAAGGAAGCATGGAAAAAAGCGGGACATCATTATGAACCAAGAGTTTCAGTAAGTCGTTCCATCTTTGCGCTGGTAACAGATGAGGACAGATATTACTTTGGAAATCAAGGTAAAGAAGCAGATAGTTTTGGTTATATCGAAAGTGATAAACGTGCTATTTTTGGCAAAGGTTATTCAGCTGAGCCAGACAAACTTATCGCTGATCTTGCTCAGGATGAAGCCATTCAGGAAGCAGATACGCTGCTTTTGACAATTCCTAATACATTAGGTGTGGAGTACAATGTACATATATTGGAATCTATCTTAAAATATGTCGCTCCAGAATTGGGCTGGCGTTAATTTTTAAATCAATTTATACAAAGCTCCCTTTTTAAGGGAGCTTAATTGTTTTTTATCTTTTCTTTTAAATTTAAAAATGCAATCCAAAAATGAATAAAGTACTTTTAAAGAATATTTCTATTTTCTTGTTTTTACTATCGACTTTTTTTTGTAGTGCGCAGGAGAATTCAACTTTACTTGTCAATGAAATTTATTCTCCATCTAAAAAAGAAAAACTTTCAACAGATGCTTACGACGTCTTTAAAACAAATAAGTTTTTGAATTTTAAAAATAAACAAACTCTTATCGAGAAAATTGAAGGTACTGTTTATAAAAGTATTGATTTGAAGAAATATTTCTCAGTTCAAAAAGATTGGGAAGAAATTGAAAAAGAAGATATTAATGCATTTGAAAAAGATAAAAAATCCGAATATTCTTTTCAGAATAATGTAATGACAGAAACAAAGACAGAATACGGAAGTTATGAGGTTCGTAGAGAAATTAAAATAGTTTACAATCCAAAATGTTTCGTGCTACTTTATGAGAAAAAATATTATGTTGGAAATAATTACAATCGTACAGAAAGCATTGTAAATGATTACGACAATCAAAATAGAGTGGTGAAAATCACTAAACGTACGGAATATCCCAAGAAAGAGAATAATACGGAGTCAGTGATCACGATAAAATATGAAAATGATATTGTAAATATTTCAAGTGAGAACGGAAATATACTTTGTCAATTTACTGCTAAATAAAATAGCTAAGTCGTTTTATTTGGTTTACTAACGTATTTATTTCCTTTAATAAAAAAGCGCCAAGGTAAAAGTGCATGTTCTTGTGCATAGGCAACTCCTACACGTGGCGAAGCAAAGATCTGCTCTTCAGTATATTTAATACCATGATCTTCCAGCCAGATTTCATCTCCGTTTAAATCTTTTTTATTAAAAGAAGCATCGATTCCCATCGCTTTTGCAGCCGAACCAGGACCAGATGAGATGGCTGATTTAGTAGAAATCATATTTCTTCTTTCTTCCATAAATTGCTTTCCTTCCAAAGGTTCAATTGCTCGTATTAAAACAGCATGCGGTTCTCCTTCAATAGAACTTACAATATTGAAAAGATGATGAATTCCGTAGCATAAATAAACATAGGAAACACCACCTGTACCAAACATAATTTCAGTTCGGTTGGTTCGTCTTCCTCCATAAGCATGTGATGCTTTGTCCTGAACACCAAAATAAGCCTCAGTTTCTACGATAATTCCAGCAGTTGTTTTTCCATCAATTTGGGTGTAAAGAACTTTTCCTAAAAGATCTTTCGCCAGAAAAATAACATCAGAATTTAAATAATATGAAAACGGTAATTTGAAAGGATATTTTGAAGCATTTTCCGTCATTGATTTATCTATTAGAATATTTGTTTAAAAGTAAATTTAAAACTTTCTCAATATATTCAGAAATGAATCATTCGTATTGTGCTAGTTTTATAACTTTTAAAAGTGATTGTATAAGCAGGAATTTCATATTTCAGGTAATTTTATTGAAATTTAAATTTTGCAGATTATGAAAACAAACAATCAGAATTCAGATACTGCTAAAAAAGGCGGCTCTGATCATAGAAGTGATACAAGAAAACATCAATACAGAGATCATGATGAAGTTTTAACTAACGATGAAAATTATGATACCGATACTCATAAATTTAAAGGAGAGGAACCTGATTTTGATGATAAATTAGAGAATGAAGAAAGGAAGTAAAACATAAAATGTCTCAGACCAAATCTGAGACATTTTTATTATGTGTTAAAACAATTCTAGTTGATTGTTCGGATTTGAAGGTTTATTTTTTGGAGGTTTAGCATCTCCAAAAACCGTTTTCCCTCCATATTTATAAGATTCTTCACGTTCTCTTTGAATTAAGGCGTCAAAATTAGAATTGGGAGTAAAACCTTCCTCAGCTTTTCTTGAGATTTCAGATAATTTTCGGATAGCATCAATTTTATCACTATTTCCAATTTTAGCACGGTTTATAGCTCTTTGTAAAGTATCAATGGTTTCGTCGTAAATGTTTACAGGAACAGGAAATGGATGTTCGTCTTTTCCTCCGTGAGCAAAAGAGAAGCGTGCAGGATCTTCAAATCGGGTAGGAGTACCATAAATTATTTCGCTAACCAATGCTAAGGATTGCAAAGCTCTTGGTCCCATTCCTTTCAAAAGTAATAATTCTTCAAAATCTTCTGGTTTGTTTTCATGAGTTGTCCAGAGCATTGCACCCAGTCTTTTCATGTTAACATCCTCAATTCTGACATCATGATGTGCAGGCATAGAAAGATGCTGCATTTCTTTTATAATTTTTGTTGGAGATTCTTTGACTAACTCCAAAATACCTTCTCTTGATTTTGTGGCTTTCTCAGCAGTTAGATTTAAGATCGTTCCCTGATTTTCTCCATAAATAAAAGTATGAGGTTCATTTATAAAAGACTTTAAATCCGGTGAATGCCAGTGATATCTTCTTGCTGTTTTTGAATTAGGATTCATTCCTTGTTGTATAACGGCCCATTGCCCTTTATTGTCAACAATAAAATTATGTTGGTACAACTGAAATCCGTCCTGAATTGCTGTATTGTCTACTTTAGCAGTAAGTCGACTGCAATTGGCCAGATTGTTTCCGTCAAGGCCTGTTTTTTCGCCTACAAATAATAGTTCTTGTGGCGTTAAAAGTGAATTTTTGCCCTTTCCTCCACAGATATAAATACCAAGTTCTTTGGAATGCGGATTGACAGATTTTTTTAATGCTCCCAATACAGAAGTAGTAATTCCAGATGAATGCCAGTCCATGCCCATTACAGCACCAAAACTCTGAAACCAAAAAGGATTACTCAACTTACTGACTACTTCTGAAGTAGAAAATTCTAAAGCTATCGTTTCTACAATTGCAAAACCGAGTTTAGACATTCGTTCTGAAAGCCATAATGGAACTTGTCCATAATGTAGTGGAAGATCTGCTGTACCGGAACGTTTCATGTTGAGCAATTGTGTTTTACAAAGGTAATAAAAGTATTTGCATGGAATATCTAACTTATAACAAGGAATTATTTATAATAATTATAAACATCTGTTAGATACAGATTTATGAAAAATAAAAAGATTCTTTTTATTAAATTTATATGATTAAAGGTCTAATATTCATAAAAATTGTTTACTAG
>NZ_DASWYK010000025.1:0-7558 GCF_036405015.1 Flavobacterium sp.
GATTTCAAATTTATTGATGTAAATGAAAACATTGCTCCTTTTTCTTATTTCGGTTATATAGTGTACAACTCATCACTTTACACTTCAACGGAATTGGAAAATATTCTGGAACACGAAAAAGTACACAGCGACCAGAATCATACCGTAGATGTTTTAATTTCTAGAATCTTTTGCATTCTGTTTTGGTTCAATCCAATTGTATGGCTTTATAAAAAAGCTATTTTGCAAAATCTTGAATTTATTGCTGATAGCGAAGCTTCAAAAAAAATCGCTGATAAAAAAGCGTATCAGTACACCCTTTTAAAAATAACAACACATGAGACGTGTGTTGCAATCACCAATCACTTTTATCAATCATTAATCAAAAAACGAATTGTCATGTTAAACAAAAATCAATCAAACAAAAGGAATTACTGGAAATATTGCGCTGTAGTTCCTGCTCTGGGCGCCTTTATTCTTTTATTTCAAATAAAGACTATTGCACAAGAAAAAAAACAAAATCTGGCTATTATCCAAAAAGATACTGTTAAAGACGGTAGCGAAGTTATCAAAATCACAAAAAACACTACAGATCAGGAATTAAAAGCAATTAGTACAAAATTGAAGACAGATCATAATGTAGATCTAGAAGTTTCGGATGTGAAAAGAAATTCGGATAAAGAATTAACAGCTATCCAAATTCAGACAAAATCGGAATCAGGCAAAAAACAAACCATTAAAATTGATGGAAACAAAGCGATAAAAGACTGTGATTTTGTGGTAGAAAGTGATGTAAACGGAACAAAAACTATAAATATTATTAGTGTTCCAAGACCAGTAATGGTTAAAAATGAAAGAGTCATAGTTCGTAATTTTGGAGATTCTGATGTTACACCTCCAACTCCACCGACGCCACCAGTTTTCCCTTCTGGAGCACTACCTGCAGCTCCGGCAGTAGATATGTCAAAAATGCCAAAACCTCCAGTTGCTCCAAAAAATCCAATGGATAAAGTTGCTATGAAGAAGTTTGAAAAAGAAATGGAGGAATTTGAAAAGAAAATGGAAAATTTTCAGCCAAACATAGATGCAATGTCTGCTTACGGTGATGCTGTCAGCGAAATAATGTCCAAACGCGAAGCAATTTTCGAAAAAGAAATGGAAAAGTACGAACTTGCCATGGAAAAATTCAATGAGAAAATGGAGAAATTCAATTACAACTTCAAGTTTAATTTTGGAGATGATTCTCAAGAATATCAAAATAACATGAAGCAATACGAGCAAGATATGAAACAATATGAGCTTGACATGAAACAACATGAAAAAGATATGAAGCAGCACGCAAAAGACATGAAACAGCATGCGAAAGATATGAAACAACATGAAAAAGACATGAAAGCTATGGAAAGAGAAAATAAAAAAGCTTAACGTATTTTCATTATAATTTTAAAACCAGTGCTATAAACACTGGTTTTTCTATTAAAAATAAGTTCTAACTTTTAAACATTAAAAAATGAAAAATATTCTTTTACTCTTTTTATTGTTCTGCTGTTTTTATGGGAATGCACAGCAAAGTAAATCTGGGAAAAATATTTTTATAGCAATGGATAAAACAGCTTCGGTTTTAATGCAGAAATCAAAAGCAAATTCCATTTCGATAGGAGTTGTTAAAAATGGAAAAACCTATACACGCCATTATGGTGAGATAGATAAAGGAAAAGAAAATATCGCTACCAATAACACCGTTTTTGAGGTAGCTTCTATTACAAAACTTTTTACTGGTTTGCTTACTGCTCAGGCAGTTTTGGAAGGGAAATTACACCTGGATGACGATATTAGAAAATATATAACTGGTTCTTATCCGAATTTGGAATATAACGGAACACCAATCATTATTAAAGATTTGGTTTCTTTCAAAACTGGATTTGATAAAGATCTTCCTGATACTGCCGAATTAAGAAAAAATCGGAATGACAGCAGTTATTTAGCTTTTAAAAAGTTAGATGAGTCTTATACGCGCGAAAATTTCTTTCAAGATCTAAAAACAATTAAATTAGATACTTTACCAGGAACCAAATTCAAATACAGTAATGGAAGTCTCAATTTGACTGCACATATCTTAGAAAATGTTTATAGCAAAAGCTATGAAACTCTTTTAAAAGAAAATATTCTTTCTAAATTGGAAATGAAATCAACTGGAATAAATTTAGATCCAAATGTTGTGATTGCAAATGGTTACAACTTAAAAGGAGTTTTAATGCCTAAAATTTCAGATAACCTTTGGGGAGCTGCTGGACGTTTAAAATCTACTTTAGGTGACTTGAGCAAATTTATTAATTATGAATTAAATAGTAAAAATAAAATTGTTCAGGAATCTCAGAGAAATCTCTTAAATAGTCCCACAACTTGGAATGGTTATTTTTGGGATTATATTCAAGTAGATGAAAATGGTAAAAATTGCTGGAAACATGGAGGAGCTTTTGGAACTCAAAATATGCTTGTTGTTTATCCTGAACGCCAACTCGGACTTTATATCATTGTAAATATAAGCGATGAGAATACAGGAAATGCTTTAGGTGAAGCAATTGTAAAGCTTTCTAATGAGCTGCTTAGCGAAAATAAAAAAGAAACGGGAATTTATGGTTATAAAATCATCAACGAAAATATTGTTTTCACTTACGAACATGATAAAGCCCTAAATCCTGATTTGGTCACAAGTGTATCTATCGCTGGTTCATTTGATAATTGGAATCCAAATGATTTAAAATTTCAAATGAATAGAAAAAACAAAAATACATTTGAACTTGTAATACCAAAATCACACTTTGAAAAAGACAAGACTCATCTATTCAAATTTGTGATTAATAAAACCGGATGGATGGAAGCTCCAAAAAATGCCATTAATAGAGAAACAGAAGGTGATCAGAATCTCATCCTTAAAATCTAATAATCAGATTTCTAACTTATAAGACTTTGTTTTCAACACAAGGTCTTTTTTTATATCTTTGCGCAAACAAATCTACTATGTACAAATTACTGGCTAAGCTAAATAAAATACTGTTACCAAGTTTTACCAAACAAGGTTTAGATATTTCTAAAGCTAAAAAATGGCAAATGGCAATTATTGGTTATCGTGCTTATGTAACAAAAAGAGCATTAGGCAATTAACTGCAAGACATATATTATTTACTAGTAGAAAAAAAGATTTTTTTCTACGCCCTCGTTCATGAAAAATAAAGAAATTACCTTCCCTCCCGTTCCAGCGGTTTTACTGGCAATTATTAGTGTTCAATGTGGAGCTGCAATTGCAAAAACACTTTTTCCGATAATTGGAGCCGCAGGCACTGCTTCTATGCGTATCGGCATTTCCGCATTAATTTTACTATTAGCTTACAGACCAAATTTTAGAAAAATCACATTCAATCAATGGAAAATTGTAATTCCTTACGGTTTGTGTTTGGGTATAATGAATTTGATCTTTTATTTAGCAATTGAGAGAATTCCAATTGGTTTGGCAGTTACCCTTGAATTTGTTGGGCCTCTATTACTTGCGATTGCTGGGTCTAAACGTTTGGTAGATTATTGTTGGGTTTTACTAGCCGCTACCGGAATAGTTTTAATCGCACCATGGACTAATGAACGTTTAGATTCTTTAGGCGTTCTATTGGCGCTTTTGGCTGGAGCATTTTGGGCAGGATATATTGTTTTGGGCGGTAAGGTTTCGAAAATAATGAACGGAGGTGAAGCAGTTTCTACCGGAATGTTATTTGCTGCAATTCTGATTCTACCGTTTGGATTCTTTGAAAACGGTTTAATAAATCTGACTCCAAAATTTTTCGGAATGGGAGTAGCACTCGCTCTTTTATCCAGTGCAATTCCTTTTACTTTAGAAATGAAAGCCTTAGGACAACTTCCTTATCGCACTTTTAGTATTTTAATGAGTTTAGAACCTGCAGCAGCATCTGTTTGCGCTTTTATTTTTCTTCAGGAAAATTTAAATATATATGAAATTTTAGCTGTTTTCTGCGTTGTAACAGCATCTGTTGGAAGCACATTAACTGCTAAAAAATAGAAAAGCCCAGTAAAAATTTACTGGGCTTTTCTGATCGTAGGCTATGTCAATACAGATATTATTTTTTTGGTAATAATACAGCATCAATTACATGAATCACACCGTTTGACTGATTAACATCTGCAATTGTTACTTTCGCTTTATTTCCATTTTCATCAGATATATATAAATCTTTCCCTTTCATCCAAGCTGTTAGAGTACCACCTGCTACTGTTTTAATACTTGCTTTTCCTTTACCATCTTTAATTGCTTTAGCAATATCAGCAGAACTCCATTTACCTGCTGCAACGTGATAAGTCAAAATTCCTTGTAATTTCTTTTTGTTTTCTGGTTTTAACAAAGTTTCGACAGTTCCTTTTGGTAATTTATCAAAAGCTTCATTTGTTGGTGCAAAAACTGTAAATGGACCTTTTCCCTTTAAAGTTTCAACCAAATCAGCTGCTTTTACTGCAGCTACCAAAGTAGTATGGTCTTTTGAATTAACGGCATTTTCAATAATATTTTTATTCGGATACATCGCTGCTCCACCAACCATAACTGTTTTTTGTGCATTTGATGTAAAGGCAAATCCTAAAGCTAAAACTGCAAGGGCTAAAAATTTTCTAGTTTTCATAATTTTATTAATTTTTAAGTTATAAGGTCATTTACGGTGATAAAATTGTTTTGGTTTTAAAAAAATGAAAACTATTCAAAAAACAATTTAAATATTTGCAATAAGTGCTGTAAAATAAACACTTAGCTTATAAAATTATTTTTACCTTTTTTTGATATCGCTCCGTATTTTGTTTTGTTTTAATTCTTAATTTTAGATTTAAAAGCTATTCATATGAACAATCTACCAAAAAAAATAAGAAGTAAAAAGTTAAGTTCAAGAGTTGATTTAACTGCAATGGTTAGCGTATCATTTCTATTGATCATCTTTTTTATGGTTGTTGGTGAATTATCGAAGCCTAAAACTATCGCCCTAAATTTACCCGATCGAGATCGAGGATGTGGTGAACCTACAGCAGGTTGTTACATAGGCGATCGTTTTTATACTGTACTATTGGGAGAAAATGATAAAATAATAACATATACAGGCATCTTGAATTATCCTATAAAAAAAACGAATGTGACAAATTATAGTGAAAATGGATTCCGAAATGAATTAAACATTGTAAATAAAAAAATTCTTGAATTTTCAGCTGCTGTAGGAAAACCAAATCGAGGCGCAATTGTTTTTATAAAACCATCCAGTAAAAGTAATTATGGAAATTTGGTAAATATTTTAGAAGAGATGAGATTGGCTAATATTGAATCTTATGCTATTGTAGATGAATTTACTCCAGAAGAAACAAAATTACTGGCTTCTAATTAGTAAATAAAAAGCTAACCTTTAAATCTATTTTTTATGAAAAACCTGCCAAAGAAAATTCGAAGTAAAAAACTTAGTTCACGAGTTGATTTAACCGCAATGGTTAGTGTTTCTTTTCTGTTGATAATATTTTTTATGTTAGTTGGCGAATTGTCTAAGCCTAAGTTTTTAAACTTAAGTAGTGGTACTGATTGCTGTGATTGTCCCTACCAACACTACGGATAAAATAGAACATTTACAATTATTCTAGGACAAGATAACAAACTAATATATTATGCAGGGATATTAGCAGTTCCAAAAATAGAACCACAATTAACTGAATATGGAAAAGAAGGTATTCGTAAAAAAATAGCTGCTTACAACAATACTACATTGCAGTATTCTAAGCAATTAGGCAAGCCTGGAAGAGGCATTTCTGTTATTATAAAACCAACAAAAAAATCCAATTACGGAAATCTAGTGGATATTCTGGATGAGTTAGAGATAGCAAATATTGATTCTTATGCTATTGTTCCTGAATTTACTCCAGAGGAAACAAAGTTGCTGACTTTAAAATAAAAATTAGCGCCGCTCAAACTAGCAAACAAGAAACAAAAACAAAGTCCCACAGCAATGTGGGACTTTCTATTTAAATCTTAATAAATTTCATACTAGAATTACCTCTATCAGATTTTACTTTAATAAAATAATTACCTTTTTCAAGTCTGGAAACATCAATATTTGAAATCGTCTTTGCATCAGGAACCGCAATTATCAATTGTCCCAAAATATCATAAATCCCAAATGATTTTATCTCTATATCCTGAGTTTTGGAAATATTCAAAACTTGGTCAGACGGATTTGGATATAAAATAAAATATTTAGAGAAATCAAAATCAGATATAGATAGTGTCGTTTTAAATGTCGAAGTAGCTTCGTTTGTCAGAATAGGGAAATTATAATCAAAATAAATATTTGCATCATTAGTGAATGAATCTCCAACTTTTAATGTTGGTTTTGTCTTTATTTTAAAAGCAATATAACCATCATTATTCGCGTCATCAAAAGGAAGTTTTATATTTTCAAAAATAAACTCCACTTTGTTTCCTTCTGAAATTTTTGTTACAAAAGAATGGCTCGAACTCGTTGGAATTAAAGTAGAAATATCAAATTTATTCAAATCAATCATATCTTTTACCACTATATTTTGTGCCATATAATTTCCAGTGTTTTCAAATCGAATCATATAATGCACATACTCTCCTATTAAATCTGGAGTAATAACCGAACCTTCTAAACAAGTTTTATCATTTGGATCATAAGAATTGAGGGCAGTTTGCCTAAATAAAAAACTATTATCGTTTGGTTTCTCATCTATTTTATCTGAAAGTATACTAGCTGTAAATTCTAGAAGATCACCTTGCTGTACTGCTGGAGAATGTGTTGGCGAATTTACCTTTAAGGTTACTGTAATTTCACGACTTTCAAATGGTTTTAGATTCTCAAATAACCAAGATAAAGTATTATTATTTTTCTCGCTAAAAGCAACATTTGAAGACTGGTAATTTAGAACATTACTATAATACTCTAAATTAACTTTTCCTGATTGTATTTGGTTTCCTTTATTTTTAAAAACAATTTTATAAACTGCGTCAAAGCCAGGTCTAGCAATATTAATAGGCAAAATTGTTATTTCTAAATCTGAATGATTTCCTATTGGACTGACACAAAAATTCTGTGTGAATGGACTTGTATCCGCTGGAAAATTCACATTCACTATTGAGGGAAATATTTCAAAAAAATCCGGATTTTCTATATTGGCTTTAATTTGATAAGATCCATTTCCAACAGGAATAGTAAAATTACCAGAGTATTTTGTTGTTGCATTTGTAACATCAGATAAGTTTAAAATGGAATAATCTAGATTTGTAAATTTATAATCATCATTATCACATCCGTTATTATCATTATCAAATATTGAATTTCCTTTTATTACATAAGCGTCTTTTGGTGATACAAACGAACAGTATGAATTTACTTCAATTTTACTTGAAATTCCATTTTGATATATTATCATTTGAATTTGTGAGTTTAACCGATCTTCCGCACAAATATATTTTAATTTTTTACAGCCTGTAAATCCTAAATTTATTCCGCCATCACAATAATTACTACAC
>NZ_DASWYK010000026.1:0-14327 GCF_036405015.1 Flavobacterium sp.
TTCATGAATGAGAAAGATCAAATACAAAAAAGGACGCAAGGTTCAGCACATCACATTAGAGTATACAGGTACACACAAAGAGCACGAAACCGAAATGCAACTTTTTGTGTATGATGATGCAGATGTTGTAGAATATGATAAGTTTTCTGTCTTGGCTTTAAATTCTTGTTTTGATTACAGCAAAAATAACTGGCTTAATATTCATGGTTTAAATGATATTAATCTCATCAAAACTATCGGATCTAATTTTAAATTAGATGATTTCCTGCTTGCCGATATTTTAAACACAACAAAAAGAACCAAATTAGAAGAACAACAAAACGTTTTGTTCTTTAACATAAAATCACTGCTTCCTTCTGAATATTCAGATAATATTAGCGTAGAACAAATTAGTTTTATTTTGAAAGATGGAATTCTGATTTCTTTTCAAGAAAAACGAAGCGATTTCTTTACGCACATTCGCGAGCGTTTACGTACGCATGCAGGAATTGTTCGAACTAAAAAGGTAGATTATCTCTTGTATCTGCTTTTAGACGCTGTAATGGAGAATTTCTACATTACGCTCGAAGACGAAGAAGATAAAGTAGAAGAGTTGATTAATTTAACTAAAAAAGATGCTAAACCCATTATTTTAGAAAAAATTGAAAATCACCGTGATAATTTAAACTTTTTAAAGCGTTCTATTGTGCCACTTCGAGATTCACTTTATTATTTAAAAACGAAGAAAGATGATGACGATGAAAATGGCTTAATTCAGAAAGAAACGTTTAATTTCTTTATCAGATTGCATCAAAAAAGTTTAGAACTTTTGGAACAGATTGAATCTGATATGAGTGCCTTAGAGAGCGCATCTAATTTTTATTTTTCGGAACAAAGCCGAAAAATGAATGAAATTATGAAAACGCTGACCATCATTTCGGCGATATTTATTCCGTTGACTTTTATTGTTGGGGTGTACGGAATGAACTTTGAAAACATGCCCGAACTCAAGATGCAAAATGGCTATTTTGTTGTAATGGGAATAATGTTTTTGCTAGTAATAGCCCTAATCATTTATTTTAAAAAAAGACGCTGGTTTTAACGTTTGTTTGTCTTCGAAAAACTTGATTTTGTATAAATTTGTTATTTAGAATAAATATAAATAATTATGAGTAAAGCAATATATATAGCCACTAGCGATTACAATAGTGGTAAATCGATTATTACGCTCGGGTTGATGAGTATCTTAATTGGTAAAACGGCCAAAGTAGGATATTTTAGACCTATAATTGAAGATTTTGTTGATGGTGAAGTAGACAATCATATCGAGACGGTTTTGTCGTATTTTAACCTCGATATTGATTTTAAAGATGCTTATGCCATTACCAAAAGCCAGTTAATTAAGAAAAAGAATAAAGGTAAGATTGGAGAGGTCTTAGATACAATAATAGAGAAATACAAAAAACTAGAAGAACGTTTCGATTTTGTTTTGGTTGAAGGTACAAGTTTTACTGGCGAAGGAACTTCTATCGAATTAGATTTAAACGTTTTAATTGCTAAAAACCTTGGAATTCCGACCATAATTGTAAGTTCTGGAGTGGGGAAAACCTTAGAAGAATTTCTAGATAGTTTGTATCTGGTTTATGATTCTTTCAAACTAAAAGAGGTTGAAGTTTTATCTGTTTTTGCCAATAAAGTACAACCTGAGAATATTGAGCTGGTGACGAGCAGTTTACAAAAAACTTTGCCTTCGCATGTTTTGGTAAATACGATTCCACTTATTTCAAGCCTGAATAATCCAACCATGCAGGAAATTGTAAATGTTTTGGATGCTAAAGTCTTATTCGGAGAAAATTATTTAAATAATGAAATTGGACATTACAGCGTTGGAGCGATGCAGCTTCATAATTATTTGGTTCATTTGAATGATAACGCTTTAGTAATTACTCCAGGAGACCGTTCAGATATTATTTTAGGAGCTTTACAAGCAAATGAATCTGCAAATTATCCAACAATCTCAGGAATTATCCTTACGGGAAATATTGTTCCAGAAGAAAGCATTCTAAAGCTTATTGAAGGACTTTCTGCGATTGTACCAATTATTGCGGTTGACGGCGGAACTTATCATATTACCAACAAAATTGGTTCAATCAAATCGGAGATTTATGCCAATAACACACATAAAATAGAAACGTCAATAACGACATTCGAGAAATACGTTGATAACGAAGCGCTGTCTGAAAGATTGATCACTTTTGTGGCTGAAGGTATGACACCAAAAATGTTTCAGTACAATATGGTAAAAAGAGCCAAACAACATAGAAAACATATTGTGCTACCAGAAGGAAATGATGACAGAATCATTACTGCAGCATCAAGATTGTTAGATATGGATGTGGTTGATATTTCAATTATTGGAGATAAAAAACAAATTGAAAATAAAGTAGTTGAACTTGGAATTACATTTGATTTTTCTAAAGTAAATATTATCAATCCTAAAGAATCTGAACTTTACGAAGATTATGCTAATACGTATTATGAGCTAAGAAAAGCGAAAAACGTAAGTATAACGATGGCAAGAGATTTAATGGAAGACGTTTCGTATTTTGGAACGATGATGGTCTACAAAGGACACGCAGACGGAATGGTATCTGGTGCCGCACACACTACGCAACATACGATTTTACCAGCATTACAATTCATTAAAACAAAACCAAATTCATCTGTAGTTTCTTCTGTATTTTTTATGTGTTTAGAAGACAGGGTTTCTGTTTTTGGTGATTGTGCCATCAATCCAAACCCAACGGCGGAACAATTAGCAGAAATTGCAATTTCTTCTGCAGAATCAAGTTTGGCTTTCGGAATTGAACCTAAAATAGCGATGCTTTCTTATTCTTCAGGATCATCCGGAAAAGGGGATGAGGTTGACAAAGTAAGAACAGCAACAGCAATTGTAAAAGAGAAAAGACCAGATTTAAAAATTGAAGGTCCAATTCAATACGACGCTGCTGTTGATTTAAGTGTCGGAAAAAGCAAAATGCCAGATTCAGAAGTGGCAGGGCAGGCGAGCGTACTTATTTTTCCTGATTTAAATACAGGGAATAATACTTATAAAGCCGTTCAAAGAGAAACTGGAGCTTTGGCCATCGGACCAATGTTACAAGGTTTAAATAAGCCTGTAAATGACTTGAGCCGTGGTTGTACCGTTGATGATATTATTAATACAGTGGTTATTACAGCAATTCAGGCGCAGGGAATGTAATATAATTGTGAATTGTGAATGGTAAATTGTGAATTATATTTTGCCTTAAAAAAGTTTTGAGTCTTTCAGAAAACTCAGCACCTTAGAAACTTAGCATCTTAGCACCTTTAAATAAAAATGAAAATACTTATTATAAACTCAGGAAGTTCTTCAATTAAATATCAATTAATGGTCATGCCAGAAAACGAAGTAATTTGTTCGGGGATGATTGATCGAATTGGTTTAGAAACTTCAAATATTACGTTTAAAACAGCCGTATCTTCACATGAAGAAATGTTGCCAATTCCGAATCATAAAGTAGGTTTACAAAAAGTAGCCAATATGCTTTTAGATGCAGAAAAAGGAGTTATAAAATCAACTTCAGAAATTGCTGCTGTGGGACATCGTGTCGTGCACGGCGGAAGTGATTTTAGCGATACTGTAAAAATTGATGACAAAGTCAAAGAAAAAATCAAACAACTTTTTGAATTGGCGCCGTTGCACAATCCAGCGAATTTAGAAGGAATTAATGTTGCTGAAGAAATTTTCAGTTCAGCTGAACAAATTGCAGTTTTTGATACGGCTTTTCATCAGACAATGCCAGAAGTAGCTTATAAATATGCTATCCCAAATTACCTTTTAACTGAAAACAAAGTACGTGTGTACGGTTTTCATGGAACTAGTCACAAATATGTTTCTGAAAAAGCAATTAATTATTTAAAAGATAATTCTAAAATAATTACGATTCACTTAGGAAACGGTTGTAGTATGGCTGCAGTTAAAGATGGAAAATGTATTGATACTTCAATGGGATTCTCGCCTTCAAATGGTCTTATTATGGGAACTCGCGCCGGAGATATTGACCAGTCTGTGGTATTTTATATGATTAAAAATTTAGGATATACGCCAGACGAGGTAAATGCTGTTTTACTGAAACAAAGCGGTATGCTTGGACTAACAGGTTACAGTGATTTACGTGATATTGAAGCCGAAGCCGAAAAAGGAAATAAAGATTGCAAATTGGCATTACAAATGAATGCATACAGAATCAGAAAAACAATTGGAGCTTATGCAGCGGCTTTAAACGGATTAAATGCAATTGTTTTTACAGCTGGAATTGGAGAAAACTCTTCATTCATGCGTAATTTGATTTGTACCGATATGGATTATTTCGGAATTGAAATTGATGCAGAAAAGAATCAAATTCGTTCTAAGGAATTAAGAGAAATCAATTCTGAAAATTCAATCGTAAAAGTTCTGGTGGTTCCAACAGACGAAGAATACGAAATTGCAAATCAGGTTTATCAGTTATTAGAGAATTAATAAGCCTATTTTATTTAAATGGCAGTAACAAAAATTCCGCTCAAAAAAGAAGATGTTGTATTAGTTAAAAATAGAATTAAAGCCAATTCTGTCAGAAGACTTTTAGGATCAGGTTTGACTCTTGTCATTCTTTTAATTGTTTATTTTTCTGTGGACCGTGATACTTCAAGCGATACTTTTTGTTTTTTTAAAATTGGAGTTATTGTTATCAATGCTTTTCTTCTTTTAGGCTGGCTCAGAGATACTAATTTATACAACGATTTAAAAGAGAAACGAAAGTATGTAGGGACTGTAAAAGTCAAGCACAAGAACTATCTTCATGATAAGGAAGATAATTCTACAATCTATCAGATAATCTTTGATGAATGGAGAGTTGGAATGGTTTGTTTTAATGAAAAATTTTGGAATGATATAAATGAAGGCGATGAATTCTACGTTGAACTGGCAACCAATTCTAGTTTAATTCTAAAATTAGAGAAGGATAATATTGATTTTAAAATAGGATTAATCATGTAAATACTTGCTAACTGTTTTATTTTTAGATAATAATAAAAAAAGCTTCCAATGCGGAAGCTTTTTTACTTTTTAGAAATTAAATTTTTGTGAGTATCTTTGAGTTTTAATCCGAACATATTGAAATCGATACTTTTAAAATCAGTTTTCTTCTTTTTCATCGCTTTACAACTTCAAGCACAAGAATTACTTCCTTTCGTAGAAAATTACAGTAAATCTGATTATCAAGGTGATAATCAAATCTGGAATGTCGCGCAAGGAAATGATGATGCGATGTATTTTGCCAACAATCACTATTTGCTTCGTTATGACGGAGTAAAATGGGAAAAATATACACTTCCAAACAAAACCATCATTCGCTCTATTTTGATTGAAGGTGATAAAATCTATTCTGGTTCTTATAAGGAATTTGGTTATTGGTACAGAAAAAACGGAACAATGCACTATGTTTCGATAACCAAAAATCTAAGATTGTTTGACGAAAGAGATAATGAAGAAATCTGGAAAATTTTCAGGTTTAATGGCTCGCTTTATTTCCAGTCTTTCAATGATGTTTTTATTTACAACGGAAAAACGATTAAGAAAATTAAATTTCCTTTCCTTATCTCATACTGTTTTGGTGTAGATCAAAACCTTTATGTTGCTTCTGTACAAGATGGAATTTTTAAAATGAATGATAAGTACATTTCTAATCCAAAAGGATGGAATGTTCTTAAAAAGACAGTTGTTCATGCCATCGAAAAGTATGAAAATAAGACTTATATATTTACACAGAAGAAAGGAGTTTTTGTTGTAGAGAAAGACGGACTAAAAAGTTGGGACAATCCGATAAATGAAACTTTAAAATCGGCTACTATAAATGTGGCGAAATTTATAAAAGGAGAGAAGTTGGTTATTGGAACAGGAAATAAAGGAATTATTATTCTGGATCTAAAAAACAATTCTTATAAAAATATTGAGCGCGACAATGTTTTAATGAATAATTCGGTGCTGAGTATCGGATTTGATAAAGAAAATGATTTATGGGTTGGTCTTGATAATGGTATCGCACATGTTGAGGTTAATTCTCCAATCTCTTTCTTTTATGATAATTCAGGACTTTTAGGTTCGGTTTATTCTGTTGCGCCTATAAACAACGGTTATTTAATTGCTTCAAATCACGGAATATTCGAATATAGTGCCGGAAAATTCCATATGATGCCTAATACTCAGGGACAAGGTTGGAATATTTCTTTAATAAATGGTAAATATGTTATAGGGCATAATGACGGAACTTTTTCATATGAAAATGGCGTCTTGACTAAGATAAACGGAGTCAGCGGAGGCTGGAATATGTCAAAAAGCAGTATTAACGATACTTATTTCCAGTCCACTTACAGTGGTATTTTGGTTTATAATGATCCTTCAGATCTTTCTCATTATAAAATTATCAAAGATCTGGCAAAACCTATAAAATATGTGGCTCAGAACAAAAAAAATGAAATTTGGGCTGCAGATAATTATCGTGGTTTGTACCGAGTTTTGTTAGATGATAATTACAATACTTTGAAAGTTGAAAATGTTACGCAGCAAAGTAAAATAAAAAACGATTTTGGAATAAAAATCTTTGAATTCAGAAAAGAGATTCTCTTTCTTATAAATAATTCCTGGTATACTTATAATTCGATTTCCAATAAACTACAGGAAAATGAATTGTTTAATGAAAGTTTTAAAAATGTCACAGATATCATCTCAATAGATGAAGATCATTTTATGGTTCTCCAAAATGGAATTCTGTATCATATTTATGTGAAAGGAAATAAATTCATTTGGAACATTATTCAGGAGAAATATTATAAAGGAAAATTGATCAATGAAAATTTGAGAATCTTTAAAAAAGACAATTATTACCTTTTTAATCTCGATGACGGATTTATTTCGCTTAAGCTGAAATATGAAAACAAACAAAACTCAAAAATTGAGATCGAAGCTTACAGTAATGATGTTTTAGTTCCGAATGAATCGAAAATTAAATTCAATACCGAATTAAAAATTGATGCTATTTCGGGAATTTATGGAGCAAGTAAACCCAATTTGTTTTATAAACTCGACAAAGCAAAAGATTTTGTACCCATTTCTGACGGATTGATTATCCTGAATAATTTAAGTAGTGGTAATCATAGTGTAGAAATATTTAAGCATGACGGAGCAACTTATGATAAAGTATCTTTTTATAAGTTCAAAGTTGCCGAGCCTTGGTATTTTTCTTTTTGGATGATTCTTCTTTACTTATTAGTAATAGGAGCTGTTTTATTTTTCTATTATAAATGGAATAAGTTTAGATACATGCAGAAATTAAAACTGCAGGCAGAAGAACTAAAGCATCAGAGAGAAATTCTAGAAATGGAGTTGAAAAAAGAAAACGAACTTAATCTTCAGGAATACGAAAAGCATATTCTGGAACTTGAGTTACAATCAAAATCTTCTGAAGTTGCCGGAAAATCACTTTCAATTGCTAAGCAAACAGAAATGATTGATAAAATTCAGGGAATTCTGGAAACTGAAAAGGATTTTGCTAAACTGAAAAACGAGATCAAAAAAGCAATCAAAATTAATGAAGTAAATAAACATGAATGGGAAATATTTGAAACCAATCTAAATCAAATCCATAATGAGTTTATTATAAATCTTTCTAAAAAATATCCACACTTAACTCCAAAGGATATTAAGTTGTGTGTTTATCTTAAAATGAACCTTTCTTCGAAGGAAATTGCCCCTATGATGAACATATCATTTAGAGGTGTAGAATTGCATAGATATCGTCTTAGAAAGAAGCTAAACCTTACTCAAGACGAAAACCTCTCAAAATTTTTATTAAGTCTGTAAGATTTGATTTTATTTTTTGAAGATATTATATTTTTGGAACTCTATTTTTACATAATTCTAATACATCATTACTACATCATAACGTTATGTTAAAGAAAATTGTTTAACATTTATTGTTTTGTAAATCAATGATTTGTGTGTAAATTTTAACATAATGATGTAGCTGTGTTGTAGTGGTATTTGATGTACTACAACGTTGTAATTGTTTAATTTGGCTCTACTAACTTAAACGATTACGAACTGTATGAAAAATTTTATTTTTAGCTTTTTAGCTCTCTTGTTGCTGCCTACATATATGATGGGGCAGGCACAAGCAATTAAAGGAAAAGTAGTAGACAGTAGTGGTATGGGAGTTCCGGGTGCTATTATTAGTGCTTCAGAATCCAGAACTTCTGCTGATGCTGATTTCGATGGTAATTTCACCATTAATGCTAAAGCTGGAGAAACTTTAAAAGTTTCTATGCTTGGCTTCGATTCTGTTTCTATTCCTGCAGCCGCGGGAGGAATGGTAATTACTTTAAAAGAAGCAGGTGATACTGCATTAAAAGAAGTAGTTGTTATTGGTTACGGTACCAGAAAGAAAATTGATAATACTTCAGCAATTACTTCATTAAAAGCTGAAGATGTTACAAAAACAAAGGTGCTAAATGCTTCACAGGCTATTCAGGGTAAAGCAGCTGGGGTTCAGGTAACTTCTTCAGATGCTCCAGGAAGTACACCTTCTGTAGTTATTAGAGGTTTAGGTACTGCATTAGGAGGAAGAAATCCTTTATATATTGTTGATGGTATGCCAACAGAAAACATCAATAATATTAATACAAATGATATTACTTCTTATGAAATCCTAAAAGATGCTTCTTCTCTGGCAATTTATGGTACAAGAGCTGCAAACGGGGTAATCATTATTACTACTAAAAAAGGTAAAGGTGATAAAGTTACCGTAGAAGTTGAAAGTTTTGCAGGTTTTAGAAAACCGCTTAAAACTATGAAAATGGCCAACAGCGACCAATATGTGGCTTACACAAATGCGGCTCCTGGAACTATTGATTATTTTGCTGCAAATCAGCCTTATAATACAAATTGGTTTGACGAAATAACAAGAACTGGTTCTTACTCGCAAAACAACGTTTCGGTTTCTGGAGCTTCAGAAAACGTAAAATACTTCTTTAGTGCAGGAAATTACGAAGAAAAAGGAATTTTAAATGGTTTAGATTACAGCCGTATCAATTTTAGAAACAACAACGAATATAAAATTTCTAAAAGAGTTACGTTAAATCAGAACTTTAGTTTTACTTCAGCTAATTCTGCACCAAAACCTTTAAGCGCATTTACAAACGCTTACAAACAATCTCCAATTGTTCCAGTTTATTTTTCTACAGGACAATATGGTGTATCTTTCAGAAACTCAGATGATATTGCTGGACCAACAGGTGAAAAAGGTGCATTTAACAATGTTGGAAACCCAGTTTCTCAATTAAATTTTTATGATGAGCAACAGCGCAGTATAACACTTCAAGGTGGTTTAAAATTAGATTATGAAATTATTGACGGTCTGAAATTTACATCACAATTTAATGGTGAATTTTATACATGGAAACAGTATAATTTCGAAGACACAAAAAATATCTGGTTGGCTGCAGATCCAACTCGTACAGCAGATCAGTATCTTTCAACTGCAAACACCAATTTGTTAACACGTGGTAGAGAGCAGTATTTCAACTGGAACTTAACGAATTATTTTACCTATAATAAAGTATTCGCAAGCATTCACGATGTTGAATTAACTGCAGGTATGGAGGTTTCTGTAAAAGGACCAAGAGAAAAACTTTCTATTGTTAGAAAAAATGTAAATCCAAATTCTAATTATTGGTCACTTTACAATGAAAAAGATGCTAAAGGTGTTGATTATGCAGGAAATGTAGTAAACCTTTACGATATTAAATTTAACGAAAGCAGATTGGCTTCTTATTTTGGACGTTTCCAATATAAGTTGATGGACAGATACTTACTTACAGGAACGATAAGACGTGACGGATCTTCGAATTTTGCAAAAGATTACCGTTGGGGAACTTTCCCATCTTTCGGTGCTGGATGGATTGTGACAAAAGAAAACTTCATGTCTGACATCAAAGGTGTTGATATGATTAAATTAAGAGGAAGCTGGGGTAAATTAGGAAATCAAAATGTTCCTTTAAACAATCAGGCTTACAACTCTGGTCTTAACAGTTATTTAGGAGGTTCTATCCTTTATGAAGGAACTACAATCTCTTCTCAAATTGACCCAAGTTTATCATGGGAAATTACAGAAGAAGCTTCTGTTGGTATCGATTTCCAACTTTTAAACAATAGATTATCTGGATCTTTCGATTATTATGATAAAAACACAAACAACGTAATTTTAAATACCAAACCTTATCCAACTTCTGGAATTACTTTGGCAACACCTGCACACGTGGGAGAAGTTTCAAACAAAGGTTATGAGATTGCTTTACGTTGGGATGACAAAATTACAGATCAGTTAAGTTACTGGGTTGGAGGTAATTTCTCTCACAACAAAAACGAACTTTCTGGATTAAAAGATTTAGAGCTTTCTCCTGTAATTGGAGGAAATCTTGGAAATGGTCAAAATACTAAAATATTAGATAAAACTTCTGTAGGCCAACCATTAGGAAGTTTCTATATCTACGAATATGCAGGTATTGATCAAGCTACTGGTAATATGTTGTACTACAATGCTGCTGGAACAAAAGTTACTCAAGATGCATTAGATTTAACTAAAGACAGAAAATATGTTGGTTCAATCCTTCCAAAAAATAACTATGGTGTTACTTTAGGATTAAACTACAAAAACATTGATTTCTCTGTAGACGGTTACGGTACAAGCGGAGCAAAAGTATATAATGGTAAAAAAGCACAACGTTTTTCAGGAGAAAACATCGAAGCTTCTTTAGCAACAGATTTCTGGACTTCGGCTAATCCAACAGCATCAAATCCTGCACCATTCAATCAGGTTCCAGTTGCTTCGACTTACTATTTAGAGTCTGGAGATTTCTTTAGAATCAATAACATTACTTTAGGATATAAACTTCCTCTAAACGACACAAGTTTTATAAACTACTGCAGAATTTATGTAAATGCAATTAACCCATTTATTACTCAAAAATTCTCTGGATTTTCTCCTGAGTTAAATGGTGATGGTAATCCTTACGGAACTCAGGGAGTAGAGCTTGATGCTTATCCTACTTTAAGATCTTTCGTTATTGGTGCTAATTTAAAATTTTAATATTATGAAAAAGATATATATATCAATGTTTGCATTGTCAGCATTATTTTTTACAGGATGTGCCGACGACTTTTTAGATGTTGATCAAACAGAGTCAATCTCTACAAACGATATAGAGTTGTTTAATAATGATGCTGGTGCGGCAACATTTGTTACTTCTATTTACAGCAAATTTCTAGATTGGGACATGAGTTCATTCGGTTGGATCGGACTAGCAAGTATCACTACTGACGATGCTGACAAAGGTTCATCTCCAGGTGATACAGGAACTGATAAAGATGTTTTGGATGCCTTGACTTATAACGCTTCAAATCCTTCTGCAGAGAGTACTTTTACAGCTCAATATGACGGAATCAACAGATGTAATCAAGCGTTAAATATTCTTCCAAAATTGGATAAAGCAAGTCCAGCATTAAGAGAAAGATTAATGGGAGAGGCTAAATTCTTAAGAGCTTTCATGTATTTTACTTTGGTAAAATGTTATGGTGGAGTGCCAATTGTAGATCATTTGGCTAATCCATCTTCAATCGAAGATAAAAATATGTTGCTTACTCAAAAAACTGCAGCAGAAGTATATGCTTTTATTGAGAAAGATTTAAATGAAGCTATTGAAGTATTGCCACTTAAATCGGCTTATTCTTCTGATGAAAAAGCAAGAGCTTCAAAAGGTGCAGCTTACGCTTTATTAGCAAAAGTTAACTTATACCAAAAAAACTGGCAGAAAGTAATAGACAATTGTAATCTGGTTACAGGATATTCAATTGATCCAAGTTATGCTAATATGTTTAGAAAAGCAGGAGAAAATGGTGTTGAATCTATTTTTGAAATCAACGGAGTAGGTACTGTGCCAATTAAAGGTATTGCTGGATATTCTAATACGCAAGGTGCACGTGGTACCGGCGGATGGGGATGGGGATTCAATGTTCCTTCTCAAAGTTTATTGAATGCTTACGAAGCTGGCGATGTTAGAAAAGATGCAACTATTATCTTTAGAGGAACTACTTTATATGATGGAAGAGTTGTTCCGTCAACTGTAGAAAACCCAATGTATAATTTTAAAGCGTATTCTTCTCAATTTACAGATGCTTGGGAAACAGATGCAAATATTACTTATTTGAGATATGCTGAAGTTTTATTGATGAAAGCTGAAGCTTTGAATGAATTAGGACAGACTTCTGAAGCGATTCCGTTGTTAAACCAAATCAGACACAGAGCTGGTCTTGGCGATACTCCAGCGACTAGTCAAGCAGCAGTAAGAACTGCAATCTGGAAAGAAAGAAGAGTTGAGCTTGCTTTTGAGTTCGATCGTTTCTTTGACTTAGTACGTACAGGTCAGGCAAAAGCTGCTTTTGCTGCTGACGGAAAAGTATTTACTGAAAACAAAAATGAATTGTTCCCAATTCCGGCTTCATTCATTATTCAGGCAAATGGTTTAACGAAGCAGAACCCTGGTTATTAATAAAATCTTTAAAATCACTTCCTTCAGTTTTCTGAAGGAAGTGATCATTTATTACAATCTCAAAATCTTTATAATGATTAGAATTTCAGTTTTATTTTTAGCTTTTACTTTTTTTAGCTGTGGAAACAATGCCGATAAGTCGAAAGAAAATGCGGAAGAAAATACTTCTGGCGTTACTGCATTAACAGATGAACAGCTTTTAGATATTGTTCAAAAACAAACATTTAAATATTTCTGGGATTATGCAGAACCAAATTCAGGTTTAGCCAGAGAACGTTATCATCCAGATGGGAATTATCCTGAAAACGATTCCAATATCGTAACAACAGGAGGTTCAGGTTTTGGATTGATGGCTATTGTTTCTGGTATGTCTCAAGGATATATTACAAAAGAAAAAGGTGTAGAAAGACTTAACAAAATTGCAGATTTTTTAGGCAAAGCAGATCGTTTTCATGGAGCATGGTCGCATTGGATCGATGGAAATACAGGAAAAGTAAAACCTTTTGGAACCAAAGATAATGGCGGTGATTTGGTCGAAACATCATTTTTGGTTGCGGGAATGATTACTGTTCGTGAATATCTTAAAAATGGTTCTGAAACAGAAAAAGCAGTTGCCCAAAAATATGACGCACTTTGGAAAGGTGTAGATTGGAAATGGTACACCAACAATAAAGATGTTCTGTATTGGCACTGGTCGCCAAATTATGCATGGCAGATGAATTTTCCATTACAAGGATATAATGAATGTTTAATTACTTATGTAATGGCAGCATCTTCGCCAACACATTCAATTGATGCGAAAGCATATCATGAAGGTTGGGCGAGAAGCGGCGAAATTGTTTCTCCAAATACAAAATACAATTTGCCTTTAATTTTAAAACATAATGGAGCAGAAGAATTTGGCGGACCCTTATTTTGGGCGCATTATTCTTATGTAGGTCTAGATCCGAATCAATTAAGCGATAAATATGCTAATTACTGGGATTTAAACGTAAATCAGACCAAAATCAATTATCAGTATTGTGTAGAAAATCCAAATAAAATTCCGGGATATGGTCCTGAATATTGGGGATTAACAGCTTCGTATTCCAGAAATCCAGATGGGTCTGTAGGATATAATGCACATATGCCAAGCAACGATCAAGGCGTGATTTCGCCTACAGCTGCTATCAGTTCAATTGTGTATACGCCAAAAGAGTCTATGACTTTTATTCGCAATTTATACGAAAATCATAAAAAGGAAACTTGGGGAGATGCAGGATTTTATGATGCCTTAAGTTTAGGAAATAAATGGGTTGCAAAACGTTATTTGGCAATTGATCAGGGACCTGAAGTAGTAATGATTGAAAACTACCGAACAGGTTTATTATGGAAATTATTTATGAATGCACCTGAGGTAAAACAAGGTTTAACAAAACTTGGATTTAAATCTGGGAAATACGGAATTTAAAGGTGAGTACGAAGTATAAATTAGCTTTTTTATTCACTTTTTCGTCTTTGTTTGGTTTTAGCCAAAGCGAAACAACCGGAAAAATTAATACGGTAATCATGGCGAAGTATGAGCTTGGTTATGTGTTGCATAAACCTGCAAATACAAAAGAGAAAAAGCCTTTAATAGTTTTTATTTCTGGTGATGGAGAAAAAGGAACTGATCTTGAAAAAGT
>NZ_DASWYK010000027.1:0-22749 GCF_036405015.1 Flavobacterium sp.
ATTAAAAAAAAAAAAAAAAAAAAAAAAAAAAAAAAAAAAGCCACTCGATTTGAGTGGCTTTTGTGATCCCAGAAGGATTCGAACCTTCGACCTACGCATTAGAAGTGCGTTGCTCTATCCAGCTGAGCTATGGAACCTTTATTTTAAAATCTCTAAGAATAAAAATCAAAACTAGTTACATAAAAACAAAAAAGCCATTCGAATGAATGGCTTTTTGTGAACGCAGAAGGATTCGAACCTTCGACCGCCTGCTTAGAAGGCAGGTGCTCTATCCAGCTGAGCTATGCGTCCATTATTTCAATTGTAGTCGGGGTGGCAGGATTCGAACCTGCGGCCTCCTGCTCCCAAAGCAGGCGCGATAACCGGGCTACGCTACACCCCGAGGCAAATTTAAGCGGAGAGACAGGGACTCGAACCCTGGCGACGGTTACCCGTCGACAGATTAGCAATCTGCTCCATTACCGCTCTGGCACCTCTCCTTGCTCAAGGAATTGCTTCCGTTTTGCGAGTGCAAATGTATAACAACATTCCATATCTCACAAGCTTTTTTTGGAGTTTTTTTAGTTTTTTTTCATCTTTTTTCAAAACCACTTCACAATCAAACGAATAGAATTAACAAAAAATTCACTCAAATTTAAAATCCCTCCTATACAACACAAACTTTGAATATATTTAAATAAACATTAAATTTGCTTACTAACTATTATTAAACAGAAAATGAACAAAAGAGTTGTTATCGTTTCTGCCGTTAGAACACCTATCGGAAGTTTCATGGGCGGATTATCTAGTTTACCTGCACCAAAATTAGGCGCTGCTGCTATAAAAGGAGCCCTTTCAAAAATTAACCTTGACCCAAAATTAGTCGATGAAGTTTTCATGGGAAATGTAATTCAGGCGGGAGTTGGACAAGCTCCAGCACGTCAGGCTGCATTATTTGCCGGATTATCTGAAGAAGTTGCCGCTACAACAGTAAACAAAGTTTGTGCTTCTGGAATGAAAGCGGTAATGTTTGCTGCACAAGCAATTGCATGCGGAGACGCTGAAATTGTAGTAGCAGGCGGAATGGAAAGCATGAGTTTGATTCCACATTATGTACAGATGCGTGCTGGAAACAAATTTGGTCCAGCAACAATGTTGGACGGAATGCAGAAAGATGGTTTGACAGATGCTTACGATAACAACGCAATGGGAGTTTGCGCTGATGCATGTGCAACTGAATACAACATCAGCCGTGAAGAACAAGATGCATTTGCTATTCAATCTTATGAGAGAAGTGCAAAAGCTTGGGATGCTGGAAAATTCGATAACGAAGTTGTTCCAGTTGAAGTACCACAAAGACGCGGAGAACCTATTATATTTTCTAAAGACGAAGAATACACTAATGTAAAGTTAGATAAAATCCCATCTTTAGCCCCTGTTTTCACAAAAGACGGAACAGTAACCGCTGCAAACGCTTCTACAATCAATGATGGAGCGGCTGCTTTGGTTTTGATGTCTGAAGAAAAAGCAAATGCATTAGGCTTAAAACCTCTTGCCTACATAAAAGGTTATGCAGATGCTGCTCAAGAACCAAAATGGTTTACAACAAGCCCAGCAAAAGCATTACCAAAAGCTTTAGACAAAGCTGGAATTTCAATTTCAGATGTTGATTTCTTCGAATTCAACGAAGCTTTCTCTGTCGTTGGATTAGCCAATGCAAAAATATTAAACCTTGATAACGAAAAAGTAAACGTAAACGGTGGTGCAGTTTCTTTAGGACATCCTCTTGGAGCTTCTGGAGCACGTATTATTGTGACGTTGCTAAATGTTTTAGAACAAAACAATGCAAAAACTGGGGCTGCTGCAATTTGCAACGGTGGTGGTGGCGCATCAGCAATTGTTATCGAAAGAGCTTAACACAATATCACAAAAAATCAGGAGTTATAAATGTAACTCCTGATTTTCAACTTATAAATATCCTTAGATGTTTGGAATTTGCAATTTAGCCATAGTACCCGTTCGAGCTGAAGCCAGCGACAGAAGTGAAATCGTTACACAACTTTTATTTGGTGAACATATCGAAATTTTAGAACGCCAAAATCAGTGGGCCAAAATCAGAATTCAGTTTGATGATTATGTAGGCTGGGTCGATTCTAAACAATATCAGGAAATTTCAAAAGAGCAATTTGATTTATTAAGCAAAGAAGCCATCATCTTAAATGCCGATTTGATTGATTATATCACGGCTCCAAATAATTTGTTGCTTCCTATTCCGCTTGGAGCTTCTTTATCTTTTTTAAATAATAATGAAATCAATACCGCTAATTTTGATTTCGAGGGGACTAAAACCAGCGGTATAAAACCTAAAAGCGCTTTAATAAAAACTGCTTTTATGTATTTGAATGCTCCGTATTTATGGGGCGGAAAAACGCCTTTTGGCATTGACTGTTCTGGTTTTACTCAAATGGTTTATAAATTAAACGGTTATAAAATTCATCGTGACGCTTCTCAGCAGGCATTAGAAGGAGACCCTTTAAGCTTTATTGAAGAATGTGAAGCTGGTGACTTGGCTTTCTTCGACAATGACGAAGGAAATATAACTCATGTCGGAATCATAATGGAAAACAACTACATCATTCACGCAAGTGGAAAAGTTCGCATTGACCGTTTGGACCACACCGGAATTTACAATCCAGAATTAAATAAACATACGCATAAACTTCGTGTAATCAAGAAAATTATCTAACTCTTAAAAAAGCAAAAATGACAAAACTTGAATTATCCAAAACAGGCTTTCAGATTAACAATGTAAACATCGAATTCCCAATTGATATCTCAGTTTTAAAACAGGCTTTAGGAGAATCGAGACATATTAAGAAAAAATACAATCATGTTTATACTTGGGATGAACTTGGTATTTTGGCTTTTTCTAAAGAAGGAGATAAAATAGAAAGCCTCGGACTTGAGTTAGAACTTCGTGAATATGATTTTTGCGCAAAAAACATCTTTAACGGCGAATTTATTTTTGAAGGACAGGAATTATTTCAATACTACGAAAACAACAAAAATCAGCTTGTAAAACTCTTTAAAGGCGACAGAAGCGGTGCTTTTATCCTTAACGGAGTCAGCGTCTGGTTCGATAAAGAAAACGGTAAAATTACAGGCATAAGCATTTCTCCTTACGAAAAAGAAGAAAAAGAAAAGAAAGTCAGCGCACCAGTTGACGCAGAATTCGCTTCATTTAAACCTTTGTGGCAGGAATGGATTTCTGAAATCAACAAAATTGTCTCAACAAATAACGATTATTACAATCTTACAGATGGTATTTCTTTAGAAGATATTCAACAACATTCTGCTTTAGAAGACGATATTACAATTCCGCCAGCATTAGTCAACTTTTACAAAGTTCAAAATGTCGATTATGATGCAGTAACTTCAACTTTCCAGATTTTAATCAACAATTGGCCTTACGAACTTATACCGTTTGAAGATATTGCAGAAGAATGGAATTCCATTCAAGATTTACAATTCGACGAAGATGATTTACCAGAACAAGAAATAGATTTCGAAAAAATCAACACAAGCAATTACGCCAACCCAAAATGGATTCCGTTTGCAACTGGAAGAAACGGAGATTATTTGGTTTACGATACCGACCCAGCTTCAAAAGGAAAATTTGGGCAGATTATCGAATTGCAAAACGAATCTTGGTCTAGAGATATTGTCGCAGAATCGTTAGAAGAATTGATTCAAAACGAAATCAACAACCTAAAAACAGGTAAAACAGAACATTTTAGTTTTATAATAGAAAAAGAGAACTAATGGCACGCGGATAAAACGGATTCGCTTTGCAAAAACGCGGGTTTACACGGATTTTTTTTGTTTTTCTCTCTCGCAGATTTTGCAGATAGAGCTGATTTTTTGTTTTAATCTGTTTAAAATCCGCTTAAATAACATCGCTAACTATTCGTGAAATTAATCCATTTACCACTCTTAATGTGTAAAAATAAATTCGTGCATTCGTGGCTAAAAAAAAACCTAAGCACTCAACCTAATAGTCTTCCTAAACTCAGAAGGACTATACCCCTTTTGTTTTCTAAAAAACTTATTAAAGTGACTTTCATCCGTAAAACCAAATTCATACGCAATTTCATTAATACGTTTATCACTGAATTGCAGGCGATGTTCAATCAATTTCGTTTTATAATTGCTGATATATTGTTGCATCGTTTCGCTCGCATGTTTCTTAAAATAGCGGCCTAAATATGTATTCGAAATTCCGAAATAATCACTTATAGATTCCGCTTTAATCTTTTCAGGATAGTAAATATTATTCTGAATGTACTGCAGAATATCCATCGCTTTCGCTTCTGTATTTATTGTAATTTGTTCAGGCAGATATTTCGCGATATTTCTCGCCACAATAATAATCAGCGTATTGACCAATTGCTGAATCAATTCCTGATTATAAACATCTTTATCTTGATGTTCTCGGCAAATCGCTTCAACCATCACTTTTACCAGACATTTGTCAGGGTCATTTTTAAGAATACAACCCGGCTGGTGATTTGCATTTTGGAGAATATATTCCAATCGCTGAATATTTTCATTCTGCAGACTCGAATTTTTCAAATAAATATCATTGAATCGTAAAAAGAAGAATTTTGTTTCGGTTTCAATCGTAAAATTATGACAATCTTCGGGCGTCAACAAGAACAAATGACCTGGGTCATATTCAAAAATATTCTTATTAATACATTGTCTTCCTGTCCCTTCCAGAATATAAACCAATTCGAAAAAATTATGACGATCTCCAACATCCGGATATTCACTCAACGTTTCAAAAGAAACCGTAAAAGGCTCGTATAAATTTTCTTTTTTCATAATTCCATTTTATTTGAAGATGCAAATATACCTAAAAAAGACAAAAATATACCAAATAAGAATCACAAAAACAGTATAATTTTGCCTCATCAATTTTAAACGAAAAAAATCACTATCATGGAATATAGAAAATTAGGCAACTCAGAATTGGAATTATCAACCATCACTTACGGTGCTTTTGCCATTGGCGGAACCATGTGGGGCGGAACAGAAAAGAAAGATTCTATCGATTCAATCCACGCATCAATTGATAACGGTGTAACCACAATTGACACTGCTCCTTTTTACGGATTTGGTTTAAGCGAAGAAATGATTGGAGAAGCGATTAAAAGTCAAGACCGTTCTAAAATTCAGTTATTGACTAAATTCGGTTTAGTTTGGGATGGAAGCAACAACGGAAAAGGCGATTACTTTTTCGACGCCGATGACAACGGTAAAAAAGTTCCGATTTACAAATATTCATCAAAAGCAAACGTAATTAAAGAAATTGAAGAAAGCTTAAAACGTCTTCAAACCGATTATATCGATTTATTGCAAATTCACTGGCCAGACGTTACAACACCAATTTCTGAAACCATGGAAGCTGTTGAAACTCTCATTCAACAAGGAAAAATCAGAGCTTTTGGAGTAAGCAATTACAACGTTGCTCAAATTCAGGAAGCGCAAAAAACAGTTCAAGTAGCTTCAAATCAAGTGGCATACAGCATGCTAAACCGTTCAATCGAAACCGATTTAATTCCGTTTACAGTCGCAGAAAACATCGGAATCATCGCTTACAGTCCAATGGAAAGAGGTTTATTGACAGGGAAATATTTCACAGACAGTAAATTAAAAGAAAACGACCACAGAAACGGTTACTTCGGAAAATTCGATTTACAGCAAGTAAAAACCTTAATCGAAGAATTGAGTTCGCTAGCACATTCCAAACACATTTCAATTTCGCAATTAGTGCTGCGCTGGACCACTTTACAAAAAGGAATTGCAATTGTTTTAGCAGGAGCAAGAAACGCAGAACAAGCCATTTCAAACGCCAAAACAATGGATTTCGATTTATCAGCTTCTGAATTGGAATTTATCAATCAGGCGATTGCTAAAATAAAATAATTCTCTTTTTAAAATTTTAAACACATAGAAACATAGCTTTACTTTGCGAACAAAGGCGTTTCACTTACATCAACAAACATAGCGCTATGTGTTAGAAATGAGTTTTTTTCAATTCCCTTTCCCTAAAAAGAAAAATCTATGTTTCTATGTGTTAAAACAAAATCTCAAAAAGTATAATAATTTGGGTGTGCCCCTCCGGGTCGGGCTATCCGTTGCAATCTTTTATGCCGAACCCCGGCACAAAAGGATTTCCACTCCTATCCCTCACACATCCGTTTTCAAAAGAAGTAACAATTAAAATGAAAAAGATATTTATAATAAACGGCGGACAAAAATTCGCGCATTCAGGAGGACAATTCAACAAAACCGTTCAGGATTGGACAGTCGAATTTCTTTCCAAAAACACCAATTACGAAATAAAAACCACTCATATTGAAGACGAAATCGACCTTCAAAAAGAAGTAGAAAAATTCGTTTGGGCAGATTTAATCATCTATCACACACCCGTTTGGTGGTTTCAAATTCCGAACCTTTTCAAAAAATACATCGACGATGTTTTCACACAAGGACACAACAACGGAATCTACAAAAGCGATGGAAGAAGCCGTGTAAATCCAGATATCAATTACGGAACTGGCGGACTTTTACATGGACGTAAATACATGCTTACCACAAGCTGGAACGCACCTGCAACCGCTTTTACACTTCCTGGCGAATTCTTCGACGAAACTTCCGTAGATGACGGCGTAATGTTTGGTTTCCACAAAATGAACAAATTCACAGGAATGGAACGCGTAAACGGATTTCATTTCCATGACGTAGAAAAAGGCGCAACACCAGAAAATATCGTTATCTTTAAAGAGAATTACACAAAACACCTCGAAGAAACCTTTAAAAACTTATAATTATGATTTCAATTACAGCAATTTTAAAAAGTAAACCAGAGCATTTAATTGAAGTTCAAAACTTGCTTACACATTTAGTGTCAGAAACTAGAAAAGAAGATGCCTGTATTCGTTACGATTTACACACTTCAGAAAATGTTTTTATTCTTTGGGAAGAATGGAAAGACCAAGTTGGTTTAGATTTACACAACAGCCAGTCTTACCTTCAAGATTTCATCAAAAAAACTGAAAGCTTAGTTTCAACACCAATTCAGGTTTACAAAACAGCTCAGATTTTATAAGTTTTGTTTGCCACGAATTACACTAATTCCACCAATTTTCTTTTTTAAAATTAATTCGTGTGAATTCGTGAAATTCGTGGCGAAAAAAAAATCTTACACATTATTCAGAAAAAAGCTAAATTGCCTCTCATTCACAAAAATAAAATATGAGTCATTATCATCTTGCCGAAATTAATATTGCCAAAATGAAAGGAGTCGATATCAACGACCCCATAATGAAAGAATTTGTAGATAATTTAGAAATTGTAAACCGTTTAGCTGAGGAAAGCGAAGGTTTTGTCTGGAGGTTAAAAGACGACACCGACAGTTCAAATGCCACAAGCCTAAATCCGTACAATGACGAACAAATTATCATCAATGTATCGGTTTGGGAAAGCATCGAAACATTGGAACATTATATGTACAAAACTTTTCACAGCGAATTTTTAAGACGCCGAAAAGAATGGTTTCATAAATTCGGAAAAGCACATACCGCCATGTGGTGGATTCCAAAAGGCCAAATTCCAACGATGGAAGAAGCGGTAGCAAAATTAGATTACCTGCAGAAAAACGGCCCATCAGAATTAGTTTTCGATCTTCGAAACAAATATCCAATGCCCGTTAATGCATAATTTTTTTTCGCCACGAATTCACGAATTTATTTTTTTCAATCTATGCGTAAAGATTATAAATTAATTCGTGAATTCGTGGCGAAAAACCTTTATTTAATTCCGCCAAAAGCTCCGAAACACATGTTTTTGTGTAAAATTTCGACTTTTGAAAAACCCACTTTTTTCATCAAATCCAATTGGTAATTCATAGATCTTGGCGTGTCTTCTTTTTCGATATAATCCAAAACTTTCTGGCGATACTCAGCCCCTCCTATTCCTTCCAAATATTCCCCATAACGTTGCCAAGTATATTCATTCAACAAATCCGTATCTTGCGTAATCAAATCCGAAATCATCAAACAACCTCCGGGTTTCAATAATTTGAATAATTTAGTAAAAGTGGTTTCCCAATCGTTATCATCACGCAAATGATGTAAAACAGCTCCTGCCAAAATAATATCAAAACTGCCTTCTTCTAAATCTACTTCGCGAATATCGCCTTGTTTTATTTCGACTTTTCCGTTTGTTTTTGCCGAAACTCTTTCAAAAGCCCGATTCAACATTGGCAAACTCAAATCGACTAAAGTGCAGTTTAGGTTTGGTACTTTAGACAACATCATTAAAGTATAATTTCCTGCACCACAGCCTACATCTAAAACATTTTTAGCATTTGGCACAATTCGTTTTGAAGCTTCGGTTATTAATTCTAAAGAAATTGTAGCATCAATTGTAGCTACTTGTCCGGTTTCTAAATTTGAAAATCGTTCGACATCATTGTCAAATCGTTCTTTGATTTCTTCAATAGTTGATTTTTTCATGGTCTTTGTTTTTTCTCTCGCAGATCAAGCAGATAAAACGAATCTTTTTGCTATTATATGATTGGGATATTATTATGATTAAGATGATTTATCTAAATTAATAATCTGCTAAATCTGTTTAAATCTGCGAGAGGTTTATTTTAATATTTCAAAATTACCTCTTTCATAAATACTTTAAAAATACTATTTTTATCAATTAATAATACTTTGAAAGTATCATGGAATTGCGTCACTTAAAATATTTTCTGGCTGTAGCCGAAGAACTGAACTTTACCAAAGCCTCAGAAAAACTCTTTATTTCGCAACCGCCACTAAGCCGACAAATAGCTGAATTGGAAGAAGAACTTCAAGCCAAACTTTTTATTCGGAATAATAAAAAAGTAGAACTCACAGAAGCTGGGAAATATTTTAAAGAAGAAGTTACAGCGCTTTTTCAAAATCTGGAACGTATTTCAGTCAAAACAAAAAAGATTGCAGAGAACGTTTCAGGCGAATTCAGAATCGCATATATCAGTTCGATTTATTCCGCTGTTATCTCCGATTTAATAAAACATCTTAAAATGCAATTCCCGTATGTAAATTTCAAACTTTTCGAAATTTCAACCACTAAACAAATCGATGCTTTAGAAAAAGGAAAAATCGAAATGGGAATTATCCGCTCTCCTATTCATTCGCCCAAAATAAAATCACATTTATGGTTTAAAGATGGATTTTCATTGGTTTACAATAAAAATGCCTTTCAGATAAAATCAGAAGATGATATTCTAAAACTGAAAGACGAAACCTTTGTATTTTTCAATAAAGATTACGCACCGCATTATCATGAAGTTTTGTTAGAACTTTGTGCTTTTTATGGCTTTACGCCGAAAATTATTCATGAAGCGAATAATATTAATTCAATAGTACAATTGGTAAAAAACGGATTAGGAATTTCGATTGTTCCTTCAAATATTGCGAAGAACAATCAGGATTTGGAGATTGGTTTTATCGAATTAAAAAAAGTCAATTTATATACGAATGTATCTTTGATTACTTCAAAAGATGATTATTCTGAAATCACACAATCTGCTGTTGATTTTTTGTTGCCACAAAGGCGCTAAGACGCCAAGTTTTTTTTGCCACAGATTAAAAGATTTAAAGGATTTGTTTCACGCAGATTTTGCAGATTTTTATTTTAAATAATCTACCTGATCTGCTTAAATCTAATAAAATCTGCGTGAAACAAAAAAAATCATTTTTAATCTCCTAATCTTTGGCCATAACAAAAAATCGTTACAATTTAGTACAGAAATCCACAGCAAAAAAAGAGAACTTTTAAATACCTTAGCAAACTATAATTCCATTCCATAAAAAATTAATACAAAATGGCTGAACAATCTTCAATTCAGTGTCCAAACTGCGGAACTCCTATCGATGTCAATGATGTTTTAAAACATCAATTGGAAGATAGCATCCGTAAAGAATTTCAACAAAAAGCAAACGTTCAAAACCGTGAGTTAGAGCTTAAAAACGAGCAATTGGAAAAAGCGAAATCCGAATTTGAAGCGAAGAAAAAACAGGAAAACGAACTTTTTGCTGAACGATTGGAGCGTGAGAAAAAAACAGCTGAGAAAGAAATTTCGGAAAAACTGAAAGCGAAACTGGAAGAAGAAAACAAAGACCGTTTGTTGTTGATGGAAAAAGAACTCTCTGAAAAGTCTGAAAAAATCAGGGAATTAAATAAAATGGAAGGTGAAATCGCAAAATTGCAACGCGAGAAACTGGAAATGAAAGAAGCGATTCAAGCCGAAGCCGAAAAGCAGTTAAACGCGCAATTGGCTTTGGAACGTGAAAAAATCAGAAAACAAGAAGACGATAAAAACGAATTAAAATTCAAAGAACTTCAGAAACAGCTTGAAGAACAAAAAAAGCTGACTGAGGAAATGAAACGCAAGCAAGAGCAAGGTTCGATGCAATTGCAAGGCGAAGTAATGGAATTAGCGATTGAAGAATGGTTGGCCAACAGCTTCCCTCTTGACAGCATCGACGAAATTAAAAAAGGTGCCAACGGTGCCGACTGTCTTCAAGTGGTAAACACGAGAGAACATCAAAACTGCGGTTCTATTTATTACGAAAGTAAAAGAACAAAAGCGTTTCAGCCTTCTTGGATTGAAAAATTCAAAAACGATATTAGAACAAAAAGAGCCAATATTGGAGTTTTGGTAACCGAAGTTATGCCGTCAGGAATGGACCGTATGGGAATGCGCGACGGAATCTGGATTTGTACATATGAGGAATTTAAAGGCTTAAGTGCTGTTTTGCGTCAGTCGCTGATTCAAATTAATCAAGCGGTTCAGGCACAGGAAAACAAAGGCGATAAAATGTCGATGTTGTACGATTTCCTTACAAGCAACGAATTCCGTTTACAGATTGAAGGAATTGTAGAAGGTTTCACTCAAATGCAAAGTGATTTGGATTCTGAAAAACGAGCGATGCAAAGAATCTGGAAACAACGAGAAAAACAAATTGAAAAAGTAGTTCACAATACTTTAGGAATGTACGGTTCGATTCGTGGTATTGCAGGAAATGCGGTTCAAAGTGTGAAAGCTTTGGAATTGGATTTTATTGAAGGGGAATCTGATGATGAAGAGCCTAAGGAATTGTTTGAGTAACACAAATCATCTTAGTCTCACGAATTCCACACCATATTGTCATTTCGACGAAGGAGAAATCTCCATAAGAAACTCTACAAAGATTGGCGACATTCTATATGGAGCTACTTGTGGAGATTTCTCCTTCGTCGAAATGACAAAAATACGGAAAACCTTAAACTTTAAACATGAAACAAAACAAACAAAACCCTTTAATCCACCTTCTTAAAAACAATCAATTTCCCAGAAGGATTCGACAAAGTCAATTGATTATTTCCTAGAGAATACGTCGTCGTACTTTGTAAAGCTTTCAAAAACTCACCTTCTTTGTTTCCCTGTGAACAAGCCATTAAAGTGGAAACTACTTTAGTAAAACGTAAAAGATCTTTTTCAAAAAAGATTTGTCCAGTTATCGAATTGCATCCGCCATATCCCATAAATCTATTTTCTGCCGAATTAATCTCGATTCTTGGAAGTTCCTTCTGAAAATCGGTTGCAAAGACTTTATAGCCGTTTAATTCTTCCAAAACCCAAATATCATGAAGACGATAATCGGTTAAATATTTTCCGCATCCGCTTAATCTCTTTGTTTCTAATTCTGAATTATTTTTGATTTCAACTTTTACACTATAAGGCGAAATCACACCAGACATTGAATCTTGGCAATCCAATTGTTGAATTGTAATCGTTGCCGAAGTGGTTTCATTGCTTACTTTATACATTTTTACATTGGCATCCATTGCCCTAATTGCCTCAACGGCAGGAAAAGTAATTTTCTCTTTCCCTGGAATTAATGATGTAAAAACGATTTCCTCATTCCCCATTTTAATTCCCCAAAACGGTTCGTTTCCAGTTCCTTTAAAATAATATTTTAAATCTTCTTCTGTGGAAATTGTTGAACTTGCTCCACCAGAATCTTTGTTTGCTATCGTTTTACAACCTATCATAAAAATTGACAACAACAATATTGAAAGTATTTTTTTCATGAGATTTCAGTTTAAAAAATGTTTCTTTCTTCGAAACATCGATAAAATTCTTATGAATTTACGACAATTTTTTGAAACCCTTATTTAGAATCTTTTCAAATTTAAAAAAACTAAGTACCTAAAAAATCAATCAAATCCCGCACTACGTATAAGATTAACACAAAATACGTAGTTACAAAAACATACTTACTACTTAAAAAATAAATGTATTACGTATTTTTATAAGTATAAATACTTATATTTGCGTAGTAATACTTAATTAAAGAAATCATGATTAGAGTAATAGTAGTTGGAAACGGCATGGTTGGTTATAAATTTTGCGAAAAGTTTGTTGCAAAATCAGGACAAGAAAAGTATCAAATCACAGTATTTGGAGAAGAGCCAAGACGCGCTTATGATCGCGTTCACTTAAGCGAGTACTTTGGAGGAAAAACAGCTGATGACTTATCACTGTCAACAACTGAATGGTACGAACAAAACAATATTATTCTAAATACATCTGAATTAATTACAGATATTAATCGTGATGTAAAAACCATACATACACACTTAGGTAAAACACATACGTACGACTACTTAGTTTTAGCTACAGGTTCATCTGCTTTTGTACCGCCAATTGAAGGTGTAGAAAAAGAAGGTGTTTTTGTCTATAGAACCATCGAAGATCTAGACGCTATTATGGCGTACGCTAGAAAAATAAAACAAAAAGGCGCTACTGAAGCTGCAGTTTTAGGCGGAGGTTTACTAGGATTAGAAGCGGCAAAAGCAGTTCGTGATTTAGGTTTGAATCCGCATGTAGTGGAATTTGCTCCTCGTTTGATGCCGAGACAATTGGATCAAGGCGCGAGTGATATGCTTCAATCAAAAATAGAAGAATTAAACATTGGAATTCATCTTAACAAAGCAACGCAATATATTGACGGAAAGGAAAGTATAACGGGAATGATGTTTGCAAACGACGAATTGTTAAAAGTAGACATGTTGGTTATATCTGCCGGAATTAAACCTCGCGACGAACTGGCAAGAGTTTCAGGTCTTGAAGTCGGCGTTAGAGGCGGAATTGTGGTAAACAATCAAATGCGAACATCAGATCCTTCTATTTTTGCGATTGGCGAAGCGGCACTTTACAACCAAAACATCTACGGACTTGTTGCTCCAGGTTACGAAATGGCTGATGTAGCCGCTGAGCAAATCTTAAATGGCGACAAAACCATGAGAGAAACCATCGATATGTCAACACAATTGAAATTGATTGGTGTCGAAGTGGCGAGTTTTGGTGATCCGTTTATAGAAAATGAACATGTAACTGCTATTGTTTATGAAAACAAATTAAGCGGAATTTATAAAAGAATTAATGTTACCAAAGATTCTAAAACGCTTTTAGGCGGAATTCTAGTTGGAGATTCTAGCGATTACAATTCGCTTTTCCAGATTTACATTAACGAAATGGCATTGCCTAAAAATCCGGAAGATTTGATTTTAGGTTCTCGCGATGGATCAGAAGGTTCATCTTTAGGAAGCGTAATGGATTTGCCAGACACGGCTGTAATCTGTTCTTGCGAAAATGTTACGAAAGGCTCGATCTGCTGTAAAATTTTAGACGAATCTTGTGCTACTTTTTCAGATGTTGTGAAAGCAACAAAAGCAACTTCTGGTTGTGGAGGCTGTAAACCAATGGTTTCTGATTTGGTAAAAGCAACTCAAAAATCTTTAGGAAAAGAAGTAAAAGAAGTAATCTGCGAGCATTTTAGCTACACCCGTCAGGAATTATTCGATTTGGTAAAAATCAATAAATATGAGAATTTCTACGATGTTTTAGATCATCACGGAAAAGGCGACGGATGCGAAGTTTGTAAACCAGTTGTCGCTTCTATTTTCTCTAGTATTTATAATGATACTGCTAACAAACACGTAACTACTCAAGATACAAACGATCGATTCTTAGCGAACATTCAACGAAACGGAACTTATTCAGTTGTTCCAAGAGTTGCTGGAGGGGAAATCACGGCCGAAAAATTAATCGTTATTGGCGAAGTAGCCAAACAATTCGATTTATACACTAAAATCACTGGAGCACAAAGAGTTGATTTATTTGGAGCACATTTAAGTGACTTGCCAAAAATCTGGAAAATCTTAATCGAAAATGGTTTTGAAAGCGGTCATGCTTACGGAAAATCACTTCGTGCTGTAAAAAGTTGTGTCGGAAATTCTTGGTGCCGTTACGGAATGGACGATAGCGCCGGATTTGCCATCGAACTAGAAAATAGATACAAAGGAATTCGTTCTCCTCACAAATTAAAAGGTGGCGTTTCAGCTTGCATTCGCGAATGTGCCGAAGCCCGCGGAAAAGATTTCGGATTAATCGCTGTTGAAGGCGGATGGAATTTATACATCTGCGGAAATGGTGGGGCAAATCCAAAACATGCGGTTTTATTGGCTGAAAAAATCGACAAAGAAACTGTAATCAAATATATGGATCGTTTCTTAATGTATTACATCCGTACTGCTGGACCGTTAATTAGAACTTCAACTTGGTTAGAAAAACTTGACGGTGGTTTGGATTATTTGAAACAGGTAATTATCGAAGACAGTTTAGGAATCTGCGAAACGCTTGAAGCTGAAATGCAGACCATGGTTAACACTTTCGAATGTGAATGGAAACAAGTTCTAGAAAAACCAAGATTAATGAAACGTTTTAACCATTTCGTAAACTCTGATGAGAAAGACGATAACATCGCTTTTGTTCCTATGAGAGATCAAAAAATGCCAAAAGCTTGGTCATAAAAAAATAATTAAACACATAGAAACACAGCATTAAATGAACTTAAAAAGGCGTTTCACTTGTATTAATGCACATAGCTATGTGTTAGAAACTAGTTTCTTTTGATTTTCTTTTTCTCAAACAAAAAACAAAAAAATCTATGTTTCTATGTGTTTAAAAAATTAAGCTCCAAAAAAAGAAAAAAAATCATTAAACGTTTGCTGTCCTTCTTACCCTCTTTTTACTGCGCCATCATAACTCTCATGATTGTAAAAGAGGGCTAAGAAACAGGAAACCAAAACTCAATCAAAATGGAAGAAATCTTAAATCAATACGAAACAGTTCACGCAAGCGACGCAACAATTTGGTTCAAAGCTGGTAAAGTAGAAGATTTTCCAACCAACCGAGGTGGCTGTATCAAATACAAAAACAAACAAATCGCAATTTTCAATTTTGCACGCCGTAATGCATGGTATGCTTGCCAAAATGCCTGTCCGCATAAAATGGAAATGGTGCTTTCAAGAGGAATGACAGGTTCTGCTGATGATATTCCGAAAATCGCTTGTCCGATGCATAAAAAAACATTTTCATTGGTTGACGGTTCAAATTTAAACGGCGAAGAATACAGCATTGCAACTTATCCCGTTAAGATTGTAGAAGACGAAGTTTTTGTTGGGTTTATTGACTAGTTTACACAAAGCAATACACACAATCTTGTCATTTCGACGAAGGAGAAATCTTCGCAAGAAACTCCGCAATCTAAATCGCCAATCTTTGTAGAGCTACTCGAGAAGATTTCTCCTTCGTCGAAATGACAAAACTGGCGTGATATACTGCTCAACAACTTGTTTTTTTTGCCACAGATTAAAAGATTCCCACAGATTTAATCCAAAAACTCCTTTAATCTGTGGCAAAAAAGAAAAACAAAAATTTGCGCTAATTCGTGAAATTCGTGGCAAAAAAATTTCCGTATCTTTGAAATCTATTATCCAACCAAAAAAATGAGTACACCTTTTCAAAAAGCAAGTGAATGGATTGATGCTGAAAACGCTCAAGATCCGAATATCGAATTAGACCAAAACAAAGAATATCCAAAAGAATTATTGTATTCAAACAGGATGTACGAAAAACTGATGCAGTTTGAACCAAACGCTTCAGAAGAAGTTCAGATTGCTTCAAAAGCACAACACATCTGCCGTTGGAAAGTGGCCCGAGAATCCTATCCAATGGATCGTGTGGGTTATTTAAAATGGAGAGAAGAACTGAAAAAATTCCATGCCAAAACTACTGCTGGCATATTAGAAAAAGCTGGATACGACCAAACTTTCATTGATCGAGTTTCTTTCTTAATTGAAAAAAAACTACTTAAAAAAGATGCCGAAACACAATTACTAGAAGACGTAATTTGTTTGGTATTTTTAGAATACTACTTAGAACCTTTCGTAGAAAAACATGATGATGAAAAACTGAAAAACATCATCAAGAAAACCTGGGATAAAATGTCGGACAAAGGACATCAGGAAGCTTTAAAAATCAACTATTCTGAAGAAAACTTAAACCTAATAAAAGCTTCTTTAGGATTGTAAAAAATATGAAAAAGGACAATCAAGAAGCAGAAAAAATCACTTTCAAAAATTTACGACGACTGTATTTTTTTGCGCTTCTTACTATTGCCTTAACCATAATTATCAGTCAATTTCTTGTTCAATACAATCTGAATCAGCAGTTAAGCGATTCTAAAATCATTAATTTTTCCGGAAAACAGAGAATGCTGAGCCAGAAAATTGTCAAAGAAGTACTGATTTTACATTACGTTTCTGATTCGGCTACAGCCAAAAAAACTTCGCACTTAAAAGAAGTTTTAGAACTTTGGAAGAAAAACCAAAACGCATTAGAAAACGGAAACGATAGTTTGGCTTTTCCAAAAGAAAAAAGCGAAACGCTGCATAAATTGTATCTGGAAATCAATCCCATTTTCAATAAAATTGCAGAAACAACAGATTCTTTTCTATTGAATTTACAACAGAAAAAATCAACTTCTGAAAACCAAAAACTGGTTCAAACGATTTTAGAAAACGAAGGGATTTTCCTTTCGAAAATGAATCAGATTGTAACGCAATACGATCTTGAAGCACACGAAAAAGTAACCGAACAACGCCGAATAGAATATTGGATTTTTGGTTTCACATTGCTCGTTTTGCTTTTAGAATTCTTCTTCATTTTCAAACCAACCAACAAGAAAATCGAAAAATTAATTGCCAAGCTTTTATCTTCTGAAAAGAAAGCTTTAAAGCTCGCATATGACACCGAAATTATCTCCGAAATCAAAGAAAACTCGGTAAAAGAATTAAAATCGCTCAATTATGCGATGGAAAATACTTTATTGTATTGCCGAATTTCTCCAGATGGTTCCATCATTCATATTGGAGAAAAATTTGCAAAACTTCTTAATTACACCAAATTTTCATCCAATAAAAAATTCTCTGAAGTTTTAACCGAAGACGAAAAAGAACAAGTCAATTTTGACCGTCTTATTTTCGAAAAACAGCGCAGTGGCTGGCAGGGCGAAATGAAAATTGTAAACAAAGACGAAAAAGAAATCTGGCTCGATTTGTCTATGGTTCCCGTAATGATCAAAAAAGACGAATTAGAACTTTTGATTGTTTGTTTCAACATCACTGAACGCAAAAAAGCACAACGTGAAGTCGAACGTTTGAATCTTGAAAACACAACCGAAAAAATCAACCAACAAAAGATTATTTCGAGTAAAATCGTTGAAAATCAGGAAAACGAACAAAACCGAATCGCCAAAGAAATCCACGACGGAATCGGTCAAATGCTTACGGGTTTAAAATTCAGTTTAGAAAGTATTAATCTGGATGACAGAGAAAAATCAGAGCAGAAAATCGAGTATTTAAAGAAGCTTTCTTTGGATATTATCAAAGGCGTTCGCACGGCAACTTTCAACTTAATGCCACCAGAATTAAGCGATCACGGAATCGTTTCTTCACTTTCAAAACTAACTCAAGAACTTTCTAAACTAACTGGAAAAGAAATTCTTTTCTACAATAAAACCGATTTCGATAAACGTTTAGATTCTTTAATAGAAATCAACATTTATCGTCTTACGCAAGAAGCAATCAACAACGCCATCAAATACGCCGAATCGTCACATATTATTGTACAGCTTTCGCACAGCGAAACACTCCTAAGCATAATCGTAGACGACAACGGAAAAGGTTTCGACGTTAATTCAGTCGACAAAAAACGCAACAGCGAATCCGGAATGGGACTTTTATTCATGAAAGAAAGAATCCAATACATCAACGGTCGCGTCTTCATGAACTCCATTCCAGGCGAAGGAACGAGGATTACTTTTAATATTCCTATTCTAAAATAAATTCCAAGTTTTAAAATTGCTTTGCCAGTTCGCTATCGCTCGTGTCCAAATTCCAATTCTGCGCTCTTTTGTCATCTCGACGAAGGAGAGATCTCCGTAAGAAACTCCACAATCTACATCGCCCAATCTTTGTAGAGCTACTCGTTGAGATCTCTCCTTCGTCGAGATGACAAACTAGATGGTAAAAACTTTGTCAAAGTTTAAAACTTTGACAAAGTTAAACACAACAACATTTGGAATTTTGGATTTAAAAATTTGAATTTACCAACAAGATTTCTAATGATTTTTTAATCTTGGAATTTGGAATTTAAAAAATTTGGAATTTAAATTTAAAAAAAGTACGTATATTAGCGTCTTCTTTATAGATGAATATACGTAAAAATCGAGAATCTAAATTAAGTAATTATGAGCAATATCATTCGTGTAGTATTAGCAGATGACCATGTTTTTGTTAGAGACGGAATCAAATCTTTACTAGAAAACGAAGCAAACATCGAGGTTGTAGGCGAAGCGATTGATGGTCTTGATGCACTTGAAGTGGTTGCCGAAACAAAACCCGATTTACTTATAGCCGATATTCGTATGCCAAATATGACGGGTATAGAATTAGTAGAAAAACTTAGAAGCGAGAATAACAATGTAAAAATCATCATGCTTTCGATGCACGAATCGGAAGAATATGTTTTGAAATCTATAAAAGCCGGAGCCGACGGTTATTTACTAAAAGGTTCATCAAAAGAAGAATTCTTAAAAGCTCTTCATAGTGTTTCTGCTGGAGGAAAATATTTCAGCGGTGATATCTCTTCTATACTAATTGGACAATTGACAAATTCTTCTGCATCATTAGAACCTAAACAAACTTTGGGCGAAGAAATGATGATTACCAAAAGAGAAAAAGAAATACTTACGCTTTTATTATCAGGAAAAGGAAATAAAGAAATTGCTGAAGCTTTGGATATTAGCAAGCGAACTGCAGAAGTACACCGTTTTAACCTGATGAAAAAACTGAAAGTAAAAAACCTAATGGAACTTTCTAACAAAGCGACTGAGTATTCCTTAATCTAAAAAATACGTATAAATACGTAATTATTTTTCAAAAACTGCGTTTTAGCAGGTTTTAACTAAGTTATAGTACTTATTTTTACATAAAAATATAAGTGCTATGAAAAATACAAACTCACTATCGCAATCACACAAAATTTTATTTTTGAACACATTGGCTTTTACAGTGTGTTTTGCCTGCTGGACATTAAACGGGGTTTTAGTGACCTTTTTAGTAGATAACGGAATTTTCCATTGGAGCGTTGTTCAGGTGGGATGGCTTTTGGGCATCCCGATTTTGACAGGATCAATTATGAGATTGCCAATCGGAATCTTGACAGATAAATTTGGCGGAAAATATGTTTTTTCACTTTTATTATTGCTTTGTTCGATTCCGCTTTTCCTTCTTCCCTACGCAGATAGTTTTGCCATGTTTGCCTTACTAAGCTTTTTATTCGGAATGGTTGGAACTAGTTTTGCAGTCGGAATTGGTTATACTTCAATCTGGTATCCAAAAGAATGGCAAGGACGCGCGCTCGGAATATTCGGAATGGGAAATGCTGGCGCAGCAATTACAACGTTTCTTGCTCCTTCACTATTAAATCATTTTTCAATTGATGATCCACAAAATGGGTGGAAAACACTTCCTATTATCTACGCTATTTCTTTGGTTGTCATTGGAATTGCTTTTTTAATTTTCACAGAAAATAAAAAAGTCGAAAGTAGCAATAAAACCATTTCTCAAATGCTTACACCATTAAAATCACAAAGAGTTTGGCGTTTTGGAGCTTATTATTTCCTAGTTTTTGGATGTTTTGTGGCCTATTCTCAATGGTTATTACCAAATTTCATGAACGTCTACCAAACCAGTTTAGTTATGGGCGGTTTGTTTGCAACTATGTTTAGCTTGCCTTCTGGCGTGATTAGAGCATTTGGCGGTTATTTGTCTGATAAATTTGGAGCCAGAAAAGTGATGTATTGGGTTTTGGGTTCATCTGTAATTTTAAGCGCTTTATTATCAATTCCAAAAATGGAAATTACAACTACTGGACCTGGTGTTTTGGCAACCAAAAAAGGAACTATAACAGCTGTAGCCAACGATAACATAAAAATAGGCGAAACTGACTTTGCGGTAGCACAGAAAAAAGAAAACAATTCTGAAAATGCCATTTTTCCGACTTCAACATCATGGCAACAAGTTGTTGTAGAACAAAATCAGACAGTTAAGAAAAAAGAACTTTTGGCAAAAGGAATTACAGTAATAAAGTTTGATGCCAATATGTGGGTTTTCTTGGTTTTAGTCATTCTAATCGGAATTTCTTGGGGAATTGGAAAAGCGGCAGTTTACAAACATATTCCAGAATATTTTCCAAATGAAATCGGTGTTGTTGGTGGAATGGTCGGAATGATTGGCGGTTTAGGAGGTTTCTTCGGCCCGATTATCTTCGGATATTTACTCACGGCAACAGGAATTTGGTCAAGTTCATGGATTTTCATTCTAATCTTTTCGATTGTATGTCTTGTTTGGATGCATTACACTATAACACAATTATCTAAAGAAAAACAAATTAAAATTAGTAAAGCAAAACTAGAGCCTGCATATTAAACTTTTATTAAAAAAAAATTAGAAATATGATTGAAATCATAAGTAAAAGAAATCTATTTCTTATAAATTTACTGCTGTTATAAAAACCAAAATTTTATGAAAAAGCTAAAACTAGTTTTATTACTTACTTTAGGGTTATGTTTCGGAATTCAGGCGCAGGAATTAGATGTAAATTTACAAATCAGACCTCGTTTTGAATACAGAAATGGTTTCAAACAACCGCTTCTTTATGGCCAAGAAGGTACATCACAAATTTCACAACGTTCTCGTTTAAGCATTAATTACAAACAAGAGGATTTAATCGTAAAACTGACTTTGCAAAATACTCGAACTTGGGGAGATGTGCCAACTACAACTACTGCTGATAAAAACGGAGTAGCGGTTTTCGAGGCTTGGGCACAATATAATTTTACCGAAAATTGGAGTGCCAGAATGGGACGCCAGGTGCTATCTTATGACAATCAGCGTATTCTTGGAGGATTGGATTGGGCGCAGCAAGGACAAAGCCACGACGCATTAACGGTTTCTTATCACGATGAAACTCAAAAATTAGATTTTGGAGGTGCATACAACTCAGATGCCGAAAATCTTGTTCAAACTGCATATACAGTACCTAATATGTATAAAAATATGCAATATGCATGGTATCATAATCAATTCAGTGAAAATTTAGGCGTAAGCTTTTTAGCATTGAATACAGGTTACGAATTTACTCGTAATCCAAATACACCAGAGAGTACAATTCTAGTAAACTACAAACAAACTTTTGGGTCTTATTTAACTTATAAAAAAGGCAAATTAGATACTAGTTTTTGGGTGTATGGGCAAACTGGAAAAAGCAATGATCGTCAAGTAAGCGCCTGGAATGCTGCAGCAAATTTAGGTTACAACATAACAGAAGCTTTCAAACTAGATTTAGGTTACGAATTTTTATCTGGAAAATCTTCAAACGACGGTAGTTCAGTAATTAAATCTTTCAATCCGCTTTTTGGAACCAACCACGGATTTAACGGTTATATGGATTATTTTTATGTTGGAAATTACACAAACAGTTTTGGATTACAAGATGCTTTTATCAAACTGAACTACAATGTAAACAAATGGCAATTTGCTTTGATTCCGCATATATTTTTAACTGCTGCCGACGTGGTAACACCTGTAAATGAAAAATTAGATTCGTATTTAGGAACTGAGGTTGACGCAACTTTCGGTTATAATTTCAAGAAAAACATAACGATTACTGGAGGTTATTCTCAAATGTTTGGATCTAAAACCATGGAAGTTGTAAAAGGTGGCGATACTAGTCATACTAATAATTGGGCTTGGCTAATGATTTCTGTAGATCCTAAAATTTTTAGCTGGAAAAAATAATTTTTCAATAAAATTAAGCTATAAAAATTACCCTTTTCTAAAATTAGAAAAGGGTAATTTTTTTTTAACATACAAAAGTTTGTCATACGATTTAATTATCTATATTTGAATCGATTATGAACCCCCAATTCTATCCTGATGAAACCATTTCTAAAATTATCTATGTTAACCACTTTTGTGGTTACTCAAACTGGTATTGCTCAAAAATTTAATGATGCTTTAATTTCCCAAGGCTCAGAAATAAATTTTGCAAAAACAGAAAAAAGAGGCATTAAAAAAAACAACATGATCTACTATGTTGAAAATGACTTACAAACAATATCTGCTTACAAAAAGAAGAAATTGAAATGGCAGACCAATGTAATTTCGGTTTGCGGAAATCCAAAAAATGGT
>NZ_DASWYK010000028.1:0-16443 GCF_036405015.1 Flavobacterium sp.
GTTAAAATATTAATTTTGTTTCGATGAATAAATTATTTTTTAGAATACTTGTTTTATTGATGAGTTTGTCCTTAATCGGGATAATTCTGGTTCAAGTATTTTGGTTCAATTCTTCGTTCAAGAATAATGAAGAGCAATTTAAATACCACGTTACTCAAGTAATTGGAAATGTTGCAGATAAACTGGAACAACAAGAAGAGTACAGTTTCTACGACAAATACAACCGTATTAAAGACAGTACGGGTAAAATTCCAAAAAAAGAAGATTTACTGGAAGTACTTTATGTACAAAGAAATCCAAAGACGAATAAAACAATTGTTTATACTAGTACTTTGACATCTGAAGACTATGATATCAATGGATCTCTTTTTAATAAAAAGTTCAGTAGCGAACGTTTTAAAAATTTCAGTTCAAAAAGAATAACTGAGGTTTATAATAACAATAAGGGAATTGATAATAATAATTTAGGACAAAGTATTATTCCGGATCTTAGATATGAAAAATCTGGAAGTTTAGATATTTTAAATAAAGTTCAACAGCAAATTCAATACAAAGATATTGCTGCTTTAACTCCAATTGAGGGAAGAGTAACAAAAGACAAGCTTTATAAATTATTGAAGAAAGAGCTTGAAGAATATGAGGTTAAAACTAAGTTTGAATTCGGAATATACAGTAGTGGCGTTCCAACAAAGATTAAATCTGACGGATTTCATTCTTTAGATAAAGAAGCAACCTATAGTATTCCGATTTATACTGATAATGAGGGAAATAGTAAGTATGAGTTATCGGTTACATTTCCAAATAAAAAGAAATTTTTGTTATCTGAATTATTAAGTATCACTATTTTATCAACAGTCTTTACATTAATTATAATAGTAGCATATACGAGTGCGTTAAATCAATTATTGCGTCAAAAACATATTTCTGAGATCAAAACAGATTTTATCAATAATATGACGCATGAGTTTAAAACTCCAATTGCAACGATAAATTTAGCACTAGATGCTATTAGAAATCCAAGGATTATTGAAGATAAAGAAAAAGTGTATCGTTATCTGCAAATGATTCGGGATGAGAATAAAAGAATGCATGCTCAGGTAGAAAATGTTCTTCGTATTTCTAAATTAGAAAAGAGAGAACTTGACATCACAAAAGAGCCGACTGTAGTTACTGATATTATTGACGATGCAATTGAACATGTAAATTTAATTTTAGAAGACAGAAAAGGTACAGTAGTTAAACATTATAATGCTGCAAGAACAACCTGTTTGATAAATGAAGTTCATTTTACAAATGTTTTGGTTAATATTTTAGAAAACGCTATTAAATATTCTCCAGATGTTCCAGAGATCGAAATCTTTACTGAAAATGTAAAAGACATGATTTTGATAAAGGTACGAGATCATGGTTTGGGAATGAGTAAGATAGCTCAAAAGCGAGTTTTTGAAAAATTCTATAGAGAACATACAGGAGATTTGCACAACGTAAAAGGTCACGGTTTAGGATTGGCCTATGTTAAAAGAATTGTAGAAGACCATAACGGTCAAGTATATGTAGAAAGCGAAAAAGGAAAAGGTAGCACCTTTATAATAAAAATACCATTAATAAATTAAAATATGGAAAATACTAACAAAAGAATACTTTTAGTAGAAGATGACCTAAATTTTGGGGCAGTTCTTAAAGATTATCTAATGTTAAATGACTTTGAAGTTACTTTAGCTAAAAACGGTATGGAAGGTTTCGAAAAATTCAAGAAAGATGTATACGATTTATGTATTCTTGATGTAATGATGCCATATAAAGATGGGTATACTTTAGCAAAAGAAATTAGAGAAAAGAACAGTGAAGTGCCAATTATCTTCTTAACAGCTAAATCTATGAAAGAAGATGTTTTGAAAGGATATAAAGCTGGTGCAGACGATTATTTAAATAAACCTTTTGATTCAGAAGTTCTTTTAATGAAAATTAAAGCAATCATTCAAAGAAAATCAGCTGATACAAAAGCAGAGCAAGTACAGTTTGAGTTTAATATCGGTAAATTCCATTTAAATTCAAAATTAAGATTCTTGACTTACCAGGATGAAGAGCCTATTAAATTGTCTCCAAAAGAAAATGAATTGCTTAAAATGTTAATTCTTCATGAAAATGATTTAATGCCGAGAGAATTAGCTTTGACTAAAATCTGGAGAGACGACAACTACTTTACTTCAAGAAGTATGGACGTTTATATCGCTAAATTAAGAAAATATCTAAAATCTGATGAAGATGTTGAAATTTTGAACATTCACGGAGAAGGTTTCAGATTAGTGGTAAAAAGCAAAGTTTCTGAATAATTAATTCATCGAAAAATATAAATAAGCTCTGAGAAATCAGGGCTTTTTTTATGCTTTTACTTTAAATATTCAATCATTTCTAAACAGGTTTAATCTGTTGTTTTTTAACTTGTTGGGTGTGTTTTGTGATTTTTATATTTTATTTCTGATGAATTTTCTTTAAAATAATTTGGAATATCAAAAAAGATTTTACAATATTTGCACACGAAAAAAATAATAATAACCCTTTAAAACGAAGAAATAGTGTTTGTACTTACATTGACATCTCAGAGCTTTACACCAAATGGATTTGGTGAGGCAATTCTTCGTGGCTTATTTCAATCTTAGAAATATATTTTTAGATATATAAAAAAGCCCGAAGACAATAAGTTTCGGGCTTTTTTTATTCTTGACTCTTCAAAATTTTCCCGAAAATCGATTTTTAGTATTTATCCGTCAGGATAAAAGGTTAAGCCTGTTTGGCTGTTAATTTAATGCACGATAATTTTTTTATGGAAAATTATACGGTAGATGAGTATGCTTTATGTACTCGTTTTAAAAGTAAAAGAAGAAAAAAAAGAGTAGTAAAAGAAGATTTTGAAAAACAATTAATTCAGTTAAGAAAGCTTGAAACTGAACTTTGGAAAAAACGAAGAAACTTACCATTAGTTCCTTTAGAGATTCCTTACCAAAGAGGCTGGCAGCGCAATTTTAAATTAAGAGAAGATGTTGCCAGATCAAGCGAAGCCTCATTTTACAGAGAATTATTGGAAAAAATAAACACATGGCAGTTTTCTCCTGAAAAAACTTTTAAGAGAAAGAAAAAACGAAAAAGAAAAGGTGTTTATGTTGAAAAGCTCCAAACTGTAAAAGAGTTTTCAGAGTGGGAATGGAAAAGTTCAAAACTCGAATTGACCGAAAAAGAAAAAGCGCATTTTTATAAAAGAGAACGTTGGTGCAGCAATTGTAAACGATACAAAATTCATTATGTATTCAACGAGCCTTGGCGCTATGTGCTTCGTGTTAGTCCTTATATGATAACACACACGAAAATGGTCGATTCAGATTTAGAAAGTCAAATTCAACTTATTGATAATTATATTGTAAACAATCATCTGAAATATAAAATAAACAGATTAACACACGGCAGATCTTATAAATGGAGTTACTACGAAAAAGAAAATCCAAAAGAGATAAGTCCAATTAAAAATAAAAGTCTGCACGAACTTTATCAGCAATATGCAGACGAAATGATAGAAAATCATGGGAAATAAATTATCTGGAAAAGACCTGATTAAATTAGGTTTTCCAAAGAACAATTCAATAAACATCGCCTTAGGGCAGATAAATAGATATAGAAAAAGAGAAAAAAAAGAATCTATTCTAACAGAAGCGAAAGATGTATTGCTTCATCCCGAAAAATATGAAGGAAACGGAACTTGGGGGAAAGTTGCCGAAGGGTTAATTAAACCGGTTCAAGTAAGAATGCATCAGCTTAAAACAACGAGAGCGCCTTTTACCATTTTTGGTGAAAATGAAATTGATCAGCAAGCAAAGTTTCAATTGTATGATTCGTTGAAACTGCCAGTTTCAGTTGCTGGAGCTTTAATGCCAGACGCACATTCTGGTTACGGATTGCCAATTGGTGGTGTATTAGCGATTGATAATGCGGTTATTCCGTATGGAGTTGGTGTTGATATTGGATGCCGTATGAGCCTTTCAATTTTTGATTTACCAGCTTCTCATTTCAAGGGAAGAGAGCATCAGTTAGAAGCCATTTTGAAAGATAATACCAAGTTTGGAATGTATGAAACGCATGCTTCAAGAGTCGATCACGAAGTGTTTTATAAAAGCGAATTTCAGGATATTTCGCTTTTAAAGAATCTTTTACCAAAAGCTTACAAGCAATTGGGAAGTTCAGGCGGAGGAAATCATTTCGTAGAATTCGGAATCGCGAAAATCGATAATCCAGAGAACGAATGGAAATTAGAAAAAGGCGAATATTTTGCCGTTCTATCGCACAGCGGTTCTCGCGGATTAGGCGCTAACATTGCGAAACATTACACGTATTTGGCAACAAAACAATGTCCGTTACCAAAAAATGTGCAGCATTTAGCTTGGCTAGATTTGAATACGCACGACGGTCAGGAATATTGGTTGGCGATGAATTTAGCGGGTGAATATGCAAAAGCTTGTCACGATGATATTCACAGACGAATTGCCAAAGCAATCGGAAAAAGAGTAGTGGTAACGATTGAAAACCATCACAATTTTGCTTGGAAAGAAATGGTAAACGGTCAGGAATGTATTGTGCACAGAAAAGGAGCAACGCCTGCAGGTGAAGGTCAGTTAGGAATTATTCCGGGTTCGATGACTGCTCCTGGTTACATTGTGAAAGGAAAAGGAAATGCAGAAAGTTTAAACTCAGCTTCGCATGGTGCGGGACGTTTGTTTTCTAGAGCCAAATGCAAAAGTACTTTTACGCAAAGTGAAATTAAAAAGGTTTTGAAAGCCAATGATGTAACCTTGATTGGCGGAAATATTGACGAAGCGCCAATGGCATACAAAGACATTGAAAAAGTAATGGCAAACCAAACCGATTTAGTTGAAGTTTTAGGAACATTTACGCCTAAGATTGTTAGAATGGACCGCTAAAATTAAAGATTATGGAAAGATTTAAAGACGAAAATAAATGGCTAGGAAACTTTTACGATGAGATTTTGGTTAAATGTCCAAAATGTGAATCTAAAGCAGCTTTGAAAGAAGTGCCAAAAAATTGCGAATGCGGAAATTGTACTTTAATGGTTTTTGAATGTAAACATTGTTTTTATAAGATCAATGAGCCAGTTTATCAATACAAAACATTTGGAAAGCATTATTGCAGTAAATGTTTTGAAAAATTTGATGTAGAATCTCAAATCTTTAAAAAAGTACCTGAATTATATAAGGTTAAATGTCCAAATTGCAATTTTCAGGAAGATGTAAAACCTCAGACTTATGCGTTTAAAGAAATGCCTGAAAAGGACGGTTTGGTGCGTGATAGCTGGTACAATTTACCACTGTGGTTTCAAAAAGAAGTTAGTGGCAATGTTTTTTGGGCATATAACCTCAATCATATCGATTATCTCGAAAGATACATTAAAGCAGATTTGCGAGAAAGAAACAATGACGGAAGTGGTAACGGAACGATGGTTTCTAGACTTCCGCAATTTGTAAAAGCAGCGAAGAATAGAGAAAAGCTGCTGAAAATTTTAAAGAAATGGAAAGAATAATTCAGATAACAGCAGGGCGCGGACCTGCAGAATGCACTTGGGTTGTGGCCCAAGTGCTTAAAAAAGTACTCGAAGAAGCTCAGGAACATCGACTGGAAACAGTTTTGTTGCAAAGAGAAGCAGGAACTGAAAACGGAACTGTAGAAACGGCATCGCTTGCTGTAAAAGGAAAAAGTGCTGATCAGTTTGTAAATTCTTGGATTGGAACAATTCAATGGATTGGCCAAAGTCAGTTTAGGAAAATGCACAAACGCAAAAACTGGTTTATTGGTATTTTTGAAATTGAGCAACAGAAAAATAGTTTGTTTTCAGAAAACGATATTCAGTATCAAGCAATGAGAAGCTCTGGAGCAGGAGGACAGCATGTAAACAAAGTGAGTTCTGCGATTCGAGCGACTCATATTCCGACAGGAATTGCCGTTGTAGCAATGGACAGCCGTTCTCAGCATCAGAATAAAAAATTAGCAACAGAAAGATTAATTAAAAAACTAGAAGACGAGAAATTACTTCAGCTTAAAAGTCATGTGGAAAAACAATGGGAAAATCAGCTGAATGTTCAGCGCGGAAATCCTGTTAGAGTTTTTACAGGAAGTGATTTTAAAAAGAGTAAAGTAGAGAAAAGTTACAAAGGAACTCGTCAGAAATTAAAAAACGATTTAAGAAATGAAAACAACTGATAAATACCTTTTTCAGGCTTTAGATAATTATCCGTTTTGGCTTGAAGGAACAATTGAATCTTTGGATTATGCTTCTTCTTATGATGATAAAAACACTATGGTTTTGTGTTTGTATGGGAGAATTCAGGCAGAGCAATTGATGAATTATGAAGAGGCAAAAGCATATTTTCAAGAAGCTTTAGCGATTAATATTCATGCTCTTGAAGTTTATCCGTATTATTTGCAGACTTTGATTTTGAACGAAGATTATGAGGAAGCTCAAAAATTAATTGATTTTGCTTTGACTATTAAAGGAGTCAATAAAGCGATGATTTTTGTGAAAAAAGCGGTTCTTTTAGAAGTGCAGCATAAATTTAAAGAAGCTTTAAAAGAAATCAAGCAAGCAAAATTATATACTATTCAACACGATTATGATTCTGGAATTAGTGAAGTCGAAAAACGAATCAAAGATAAAATGGATTTACTGAAAAAGAAGAAATCCAAAAAGGATAAAAAAGGTTCTAAAAAGAAATCGAAATGATTTTGATCAAATTAAAAACGATGCAGTTCTATTGAAATTGCATCGTTTTTTTTATTAGGTTCAAAACCTTGCAGGAATTCATAGTTATTTATTTCCAATGCAATTCTAAAGCAAAACAATTTTTTTCACCTTTGGTAATACTGAACGTTGTGGCTGATTGATCTTCATTATCACTTTCGTGAATGACAACTTGATCATTAAGAGAAAGCTCTTTTAAGAAATTCATTTCAAAGCTTTTAACTTCTTGTTTTAAAATTCTTTTCGCATCAACATGATCCAGACACCATTCTAAATATTTTACATTATTAGCATGATTTACAATATCTAAATCTGATAAATAAACCGTTTTTTCAAAAACAGATTCTTTTTCAGGATTGATGTTGATTCTGGAAAAACCTTCTACAGTTGCTTTATTATCTGGGAACAATTCAAAATGTTCAAAAGGCAAAGCCAAAGCTTCTGGACGACGTGCTTTGGTGTTGAAAACAGCCCAATAAGTCTCACTTCCCACAATTTTTTTGCCGTTTACATACATTTCAAGTGCACGTACAGAACGTGAATTTTCGAGACTGTTAATCCAAGTTTTCACAGTTACAACATCTTGCCATTTTGGTAAAGCAGTTATTTCTACACGCATTCTACTTAAAACCCATGCCTGATTAAATTCCTGCATATCTGTAAAGCTTATACCGCCGACTTCTGAATGTGCGGCAGCGGTAAGTTGTAAAAGATTACATAAATCGGTATATTTTAAGTAACCGTTTGGCGTACATTGTGTAAAATTAATTTCCCAGTCTTTACTTAAAACTGATGTGAAATTGGGAGATATTGGCATTGCTGAATTTAAGATTTTAGATTGTTGATTTTAGATTTTTTAGAGAATAGAACAAAAAATATAAAACATAGAGAAAAGATTATTTCGTTTTATCTTCAATGTAATTTACAATTTGTTTTCTGTCTAACGCATAATCAAACCATTTGGTGTTTTCATTTCGTTTGAACCACGTTAATTGTCTTTTCGAAAATCTTCGTGTGTTCTTTTTTATTTCTTCAATTGCGAATGGCAAAGTGAATTCTCCGTCAAAATAACTAAATAATTCCCTATAACCGACCGTTTGTAGGGCATTTAACTCTTTGTTAGGATAAAGTGTTTTGGCTTCTTCCAACAATCCCATATTCATCATGATATCAACACGCTGATTGATTCTGCTGTAAATAATTTCTCTGTCGGCATCTAACCCAATTAAAATCGGTGTGAAGTTTCTGTTGTTTTTCTTTAAATTTAAAAAAGAAGAATAAGGTTTGCCCGAGCCAATACAAACTTCTACAAAACGCATCATTCGTTGTGGATTCTGTAAAGTCTGTGGGTTTTCGATTGTTATTTTTTGATAATAATCGGGATCTAAATTCTTTAATTGTTGCTGAAGATATTCGATTCCGAATTTTTCATAATTTGAATTTACTTCTGAGCGAACTTCTGGTGCGATTTCTGGAAATTCGTCAAAACCTTTTAAAACGGCGTCGACATATAAACCTGATCCACCAATGAGAATGGCGAAATCATTATTTTGATATAATTCTTCTAGTTTTAAAAGTGCTTCTTTTTCGTAATCGCCAACTGTATAATTTTCGAAAATCGATTTGTTTTGAATAAAATGATGTTTCGCCGAGTTTAATTCTTCTTGACTTGGAACGGCGGTTCCAATTGTCATTTCTTTAAAAAACTGACGGCTGTCACAAGAAATTATTTCACATTTAAAATGTTGTGCCAAAGCAATGCTCAGAGCAGTTTTCCCGATAGCTGTTGGTCCGACAATAGTAATTAAGTACTTCATATTTTTTAGCCCAGATGGAAATGGAAACCCCGGACTTATGTTTGTTAGTTTTTTTTGGAATAAAAAAGCGACCAACGGAAGCTCTTTTTATGACTTTAAAAAACAACAAAGATAAGGAGGAGTTGCAATGTACAGCTGGATTAGCTTCTAAATTTAATTATTAGACAATTCTGTTCCGCATTCGTGGCAATATTTAGCGCTGTCAAAGTGAACTTGAGCCTGACATTTTCGACAAGTTTTTTTTGTGTTTACAGAATTGTTGTTCAGGCTTTTTTTAGCAAACTCGGCTGTTACAATTCCGGTTGGTACAGCAATAATTCCGTAACCTAAAATCATTACGAAAGCAGCAATAAACTGTCCTAAAGGAGTTTGCGGAGAAATGTCTCCGTAACCAACTGTTGTTAAGGTTACAATTGTCCAATAAATGGCCATAGGAATGCTCGTAAATCCTGATTCTTTACCTTCTACGAGATACATTACTGTTCCGATTATAATGGTGCTGATTAAAACGAAATATATAAAAACGAGAATTTTTTCTTTACTGGCATCAATGGCTTCTTTTAGTTGTAAGGATTGATGATTGATTTGTGGGATGTGTAAAATTTTGAACAATCGAAGGAAACGAAGCGCTCTTACGATAGACAAAATACTTGCACCAGGAAAAAAAATCGATAAATACATTGGCAAAACGGCGAGTAAATCTATAATACCGTAAAAGCTGAAAATGTATTTTATTGGTTTTTGAATTGATATAATTCTGAGAAGATATTCAATGGTGAAAAATATGGTAATTATCCATTCGCAAATCAATAATTGTTGGTGATATTTTGAGCTAATTCCCTGAACGGTATCCAACATTATTAAAAGAACGCTCAGTAGAATTAACCCTAAAAGAACTAAATCGAACATTCGTCCTAAAATGGTGTTGGTGCCATATAGAACGATTTTGACTTTTTCTCTAAAGATTTCGTATTGTGATTTTCGGTTTTTCATATCCTTAAAGATAATGAAAGTTGTGTTTTGTTAAAAATGAAGTATTTTTAATGACTTGCTTTTGCGGATGTAATTCTGAATAATATTTTTTACATCGCGATTGTGCTGCATCGGAATCAGAATGTTTTTTAGAATATCGATATTTGTGATTTGATAGTTCAGATCGTAATACGCATAACCTTTGTAAGTTCCGTCTTCAATCAAAATTGCACTTCTTTCGTTTACATTTCGCCCTCTGTCAATTAAAATCATGCTTTTATTTTCGAAACTGTTTTCTGAAATAAACTGCTGTACTCTTAAATTGTAAGCTTCAGGTGTGATTTCTCCAATACAAGCACCATCACATTCTTTGATGGTGTACTGAAAGCATTCTTTTTTGGTTTGATACAAGCCGGTTAGTTTCTGGCATAAATGATATTTTGCTGTAAATCTAAAAAGTGCATTTTTACCATCTTGTAAAGAAGCAAAAGATGTAATTTCTTTTTTTCGTCCGTCGGCTTTTTCCAATTTTAGGTTAATATATCCATTTGCATCTTTTTCAGCGTATAAAGCAAAAGGGAAAACGGTTTTCTTTTGAGAGCGATTGTATCTTGGACGATTGATTTTAACTTCCTGACTTTCTTTTAAAAGAGCAATTAACTCGCTTCCGGTTTCGTCGTAAGTGATAGTGAAAACTTCTGCCTGAATTCTTTTACTTTTGGTTGTGATTCCTGTAAAATGTTGATTGACTCTCTTTTTGATATTTTGGCTTTTGCCAATATAGATTAAAGTACCGCCTTCATTATAAATATAGTAAACGCCGGTTCTGGTTGGCATTTGATTTAAAATGTCTAAGAATTTTGGAGAAATTCCTTTTTCAACTTCAAGTTTTATAAAATCTTTTACGATTGTTTTCTCCGTGTCTTTTTCCAAGAGCATTTTAAATAGCTTTGTCGTTGCCATAGCGTCTCCGCTGGCACGATGTCTGTCTGCCATTGGAATTCCGAGTGCACGAACCAATTTTCCTAAACTGTATGATGGCTGTTCTGGAATTAGTTTTTTTGCTAATTCTACTGTGCAAAGTGTTTTAGCTTCAAAATCGTAGCCTAAACGACGGAATTCTGTACGAAGGATTCTGTAGTCAAAAGAGGCATTGTGAGCCACAATTACACAGTCTGAAGTGATTTCGATAATGCGTTTGGCAACTTCATAGAATTTTGGCGCCGATTGTAACATAGCGTTATTGATTCCAGTCAGTTTTACTACAAACGGCTGAATCGGAATTTCGGGATTGACAAGGCTGATGAATTGGTCAACTACTTCATGCCCATCAAATTTGTAGATGGCAATTTCAGTAATTCCTTCTTCATTAAATTGTCCTCCAGTGGTTTCTATGTCAAGTATTGCGTACATGTTCAATGTCAATGTCAAAAAATCAATGGCAATTACAATATCAAAAATCAATATCAATTTTGAAAATTGTTATTGTAATTGCGATTGTCATTGATATTGAAAAATTATTTTTTGTTTATTATCATTTTTGATGAAATAGCGATAAGCTGTTCGACTTCAATTAGAAGTTTACTTCTTTTATCGTTATCTCCCTCTTTGATGTAATCTAAAATTTTTAAAGAATTTCTAGATTCTTTTAGCTCTTTAACAACTAATGAAACTTTAAAAATAAAATCTTTATCTGTTATTGTTCCTTGTGCTTCTCCAAAATTTAATGAAGCGCTTCCCGAAGATCTTATTAATTGATTCTTATAATATTCGTTTTCAAATATTTTTTCTAATTGTCTTGTAAAGAAAATACATTCTCCAGCGAATCGAACTAATCGATCTTCAAAATTGAATATTTTTTCCATTTAAAATTTTTGATTTCTTCACAATTGACATTGATTTTTGAAATTGTAATTGATATTAAAAATTAGCGTCCGCCAAAAATGCTGCTTCCAATTCTTACCATCGTGCTTCCGCATTCAATGGCTAATTGATAATCTCCGGACATTCCCATTGAGATAGTTTTTAGTTCGCAGTTTTCAGTTTTCAGTGTTTTAGTAGAATCAAAAATAGATTTTAAATGTGTGAATTCTTTCTTTATTTGGTTTTGGTCTTCGGTGAAAGTGGCCATTCCCATTAAACCTAAGATACGAATATTTTTCAATTCTTTGAACTCTGTAGAAGTTAAAAGTTCATTTAATTCTTTTTCGTCCAAACCAAATTTAGATTCTTCTTCTGCAATATAAATTTGAAGGAGACAATCTATAATTCTATTATTTTTTAAAGCTTGTTTGTTGATTTCTTGTAATAATTTCAAACTGTCAACACCATGAATCAAAGTGACATACGGTGCCATAAATTTGACTTTATTCGACTGAACATGACCAATCATATGCCATTGAATGTCTTTTGGCATTTGTTCCCATTTTTCGGTCATTTCCTGAATTTTGTTTTCTCCAAAAATACGTTGACCAGCTTCATAAGCCTGCATCAAATCTGAAACAGGTTTTGTTTTTGAAACGGCAACTAGAGTTACATGTTCAGGTAAAGTTGCTTTGATTGTATTTAAATTCGATTGAATCGACATAATGTTTCTTTTTTATGAAAGAATAAACTGTTTCGAAATTTTTTCAGCTTTTTTGCTTTCGCTATAATCGTAAAAACCTTCTCCAGATTTAACTCCTAGTTTTCCAGCTCTAACCATATTTACTAAAAGCGGGCAAGGAGCATATTTGGGGTTTTTAAATCCGTCGTACATTACATTCAGGATGGCAAGACAAACGTCAAGACCAATAAAATCAGCTAATTGAAGTGGTCCCATTGGATGTCCCATTCCTAATTTCATTACCGTATCAATTTCGTAAACTCCTGCCACTTTGTTGTATAATGTTTCGATTGCCTCGTTTAACATTGGCATTAAAATTCGGTTTGCTACAAATCCAGGATAATCATTTACTTCAACAGGAACTTTGCCTAATTTTTCAGATAAACTCATGATGATTTTAGTTACTTCATCGCTAGTATTGTATCCGCGAATGATTTCAACTAATTTCATAATCGGCACCGGATTCATAAAATGCATTCCGATAACACGCTCTGGATGCGCTACAACAGCTCCAATTTGTGTAATTGAGATAGAAGAAGTATTAGTTGCTAAAATCGTATTGTGAGAGCAATATTCGTTTAATTGTTTGAAGATGTTCAGTTTTAACTCTACATTTTCGGTTGCTGCTTCTACCACTAAATCAACTCCAACAACACCATCTTTTATATCAGTATAAGTAATAATATTGGTGATTGTTTTAGCAACATCTTCTTGAGTAATCGTTCCTTTAGACAACATACGATCAAGATTGGCTGCAATAGTTGCCATTCCTTTATCTAATGATTTTTCAGAAACATCGATTAATTTTACAGTAAATCCGCTTTGCGCGAAAGTATGCGCAATTCCGTTACCCATTGTTCCTGCTCCAATTACAGCTATTGTTTTCATACGATGATAGATATTTTTTTATGATTTAGCCACGAATTCACCAATTAATTCGTGAATTCGTGGCTAATTTATTTTTTTGAAATTTACTTATTTATTGAAACAGTCAATAATTTGATAGGCTACACGTAAAGCATCAGTTGCTTGTTCAAGAGTGACAACAGGAGTTGTATCATTGTTAATTGCATCAGCAAATGAATTTAATTCGTCTAGAATAGCGTTGTTTTGCTCAACGTCTGGATTTGTGAAATAGATTTGTTTTTTTACACCTTCAGCATTTTGAAGAATCATATCAAAATCTCCAGGAACTTCTGGCGCATCTTTCATACGAACGACTTCACATTTTTTCTCTAAAAAATCAACCGAAATATAAGCATCTTTTTGAAAGAAACGTGACTTACGCATGTTCTTTAATGAAATTCTGCTTGCAGTTAAATTTGCAACGCATCCATTTTCGAATTCGATTCTAGCATTGGCAATATCAGGAGTATCGCTAATCACAGAAACACCGCTTGCGTGAATATCTTTTACTTTTGAATTCACAACACTTAAAATCGCATCAATATCATGAATCATTAAATCTAAAACCACAGGAACATCTGTACCACGCGGATTAAATTCGGCCAAACGATGTGTTTCTATAAACATCGGATTTTCGATCATGTTTTTTGTAGCAATAAAAGCAGGATTAAAGCGCTCTACATGACCAACTTGTCCTTTTACATTGTATTCTTTTGCTAAAGCAATAATTTCTTCAGCTTCTTCTACAGTGTTGGCAATTGGTTTTTCTATAAAGATGTGTTTTCCTGATTTGATCGCAACTTTTGCACATTTATAGTGCGAAAGCGTTGGAGTAACAATGTCAATCACGTCGACAGCGTGAATGAGTTTTGCAATTGTGCTGAAGTTTTTATAGCCAAACTCTTTTGAGATTCTTTCGGCATTTTCTTGATTTTCGTCGTAAAATCCAACTAATTCGTATTTGTCAGATTGTTGTAATAAGCGTAAATGTATTTTACCAAGATGACCAGCACCTAAAACTCCTACTTTTAACATGAGAATGTATTTTAAACAAAAATATAATTTATTTGTTTAACGTGAAAATGAATTTAGCGAATTGTGAATTGTGAGTTACGAAATGTTTATTGTTTGTTGTTGGTTATTGGTCGTTATTGGCTGGTCGTTTATCGTAAATTGCATCTTAGCCTTTTGTTTGTTGCGTTGAACGAAGTCGAAGTTTGTTTAGTTAGGATAATAAAGGCTTCGACTTGCGTCAACCTGACGAATGCTCATTAATTACTTTTGACATTACATTTTTATTATTTAAAAATCAATATTTGAAATCCTGTTTTGTTTCTTATTTTTGCGAAAATAAAACCCACCCATTTTGAAAGACACTGCCAAACATCAAGGACTTCGTAATCAATTAGTAACTACTTTAGAGCAAAAAGGAATTACTGATAGAACTGTTCTAGAAGCAATAAGAAAAATCCCGAGACACCTTTTTTTAAATTCAAGTTTTGAAGATTATGCTTATCAGGACAAAGCGTTTCCTATTGGGGCAGGACAGACTATTTCTCAGCCTTATACAGTAGCTTTTCAGTCGCAATTACTTGAGGTTAAGAAAGATCATAAAATACTAGAAATCGGTACAGGTTCTGGTTATCAGACTGCTGTATTATTTATGCTTGGTGCTAAAGTATATACGGTTGAAAGACAAAGTGAATTATTTAAAACAACATCAAATCTTTTCCCGAAATTAAACATTCGCCCAAAGCATGTTACTTTTGGAGATGGCTATAAAGGACTTCCAAATTTTGCTCCATTTGATAGCATTATAGTTACAGCTGGTGCGCCTTTTATTCCACAACCTTTAATGGCACAATTAAAAATAGGAGGAAGGCTGGTTATTCCGCTGGGAGAAGATGTTCAGATTATGACTTTATTAATTAGAAAGAATGAAACTCAATTTGAAAAACATGAGTTTGGAGAATTTAGATTTGTTCCTTTGTTAGAAGATAAAAATTAAAAGAAAAAGCCCGTTTGTACGGGCTTTTTTATTGAGTGAGAATTGAAATATATCTTTCTAAACTTTCTTTTTCTCTTTGTGCAATGAAAAGAAAAAAATCTTCTTTGTCTTTTTTAGTTTGAGCTGTTTCTAAAGATTGGTAATAAAGCATTTTGTTTTCATAATCTCCTTTAATATTAGCAATTGGATACCCTTTTTGCATCAAAATTAAATTCATAATTAATCTTGAAGTTCTGCCGTTTCCATCTATAAAAGGGTGAATTGTAACTAAACGTTCATGCATTTCAGCGGCTAAAATGACAGGATGTAATTTGTTTTTGTTGATTTCGTACCAAATAAAATATTCTTCTATTTCTTGGGGAACCATTAAAGGCTGAGGAGGCATGTGTGAACTTCCTTGTATCATAACTTGAACTTTTCTGTAACGTCCTGCATCTTCTGGAATTATTCCTCGAAGAATTAAATTATGAATAGATAAAAGATCGCGTTCGTTTAACGAATTACTTTTTCTCATTAATTCTTTTATAAAACCAATAGCTTCTTGGTGATTTATAGCTTCAAGATGTTCACGCATACTTTTTCCCGAAATGGTCAAACCTTCATTGATTACCATATCTGTTTCGCGAAGTGTCATGGTGTTTCCTTCAATTCTGTTGCTTTCAAAAGTATATTCTAATTCAAGAGCTTGTTTGATTTTAAAGCTATCAAACTGACGATACGAATCTAATTTTTCTTTTAAAGAATCAATTTCTTTTAAAATCTTTTCTAATGAAGTAGATAACTTAAGATTTGAAACTGTTTTATTGTATTTGATTTCGTCTTCGGCGACTTTTAAAGCTTTCAAAGCAAATTCATCATCACCAATTTCATATAAAATCTTTTCTTTAAGCCAAGCTACCATCAAAGTTTCATAATCGATTTCTAAAAGCTGAGACAATTTTGTAACCTGATCTTTGGTTGGTTTTCTAGTTCCAGATTCAAATTTACTGATCAACGCTTGGTCAATACCAGCGAGCTGTGCCAATTCGCGGGTTTTTAATCCTTTCTGTTCTCTAGCGTTTTTTAATAGCGATTTCATTTCATGAAAAATTTAGTCTTGACAAAATTAGTCAATTTTTTAGATAAAAGAAAAGCAGCGATTTAGATACACTGCTTTTAGGTGTTTTATTTTGGAGGAAGCGAACCGTCTTTTCTCATTTCTTTTACGACAGCTTGCATGATTGCATCAACGGTTTGTCCTAAATCGGTAACGTAATCAGATTTTGTGGTTCCTGTCCAGATTAGTTTATTTTCTTTTAATGAAAAAATATTGGTTTCTACCATATAAGATGTTGAT
>NZ_DASWYK010000029.1:0-10747 GCF_036405015.1 Flavobacterium sp.
AGTCAAAGACATAGAGATTGCAAAATTAATTAAATATTTTACAATGTCTAAACATAACAGAACTTATTTTGACAAAAAACAAACTTTATTGAACAGAATTGTATTAAAAATCTAAAACTACTTCAAAAAATTCTTTATCAATTTTTTTATAAAACTTGCCCTATATAATTTAAAATATGCTGTTCATCGAGAATAATAGCTTTATATAGAATATGCAAGTTTTACTGAAAAAAAATTCCTTTTTTTGATCAGCTTATTGAAGAATAAGCAATAAATACCATTTTAATACAGAGTCAAAATAAAAGCCAGAACAATTAAAATTCTTACATCCAATTTATTGACAAAGCTGTTAATTGTAAAACAAAGAAGACAATTATCTATCACTAACAAACTAAATAACAAAAACTTACAGTAGATGCTGTTTTTAGTTCAACGCTGATTTTATCACATTATTTTGCTCAACTTTAATTTTAATACCCTTAAAATGAAAAGACCTAATAAAAATAGTTTAGACAACGAGGTAAATTGGAAAAACATGAGTTATCCTCAAAATGCATTGCACGAGATTTTTACAAGACAAGCTGAAGCAACTCCAAATTCACTAGCTCTTGAATTTGGAAATGAAAAATTCACTTATAAGGAATTATCTCAGACTATAAATCAAATGGCTAATTACTTTTTAGATAAAGGTTTGTGTCCAGGACAATTTGTAGCTGTATCTATGGAGCGAAACTCTAATTTAGTTGCTTCTCTTTTAGCAATTTTACAATGCGGAGCTGCTTATTTACCGTTAGATCCAAAATTTCCTAGTGAACGTTTAGAGTTTATGCTTGAAGATTCTGAAGCTACTTTTTTATTAACAACAAAATCACTTTCAGCATCTTTACCTAAAAGTTCTGTAACTATATATATAGAAGACGTATTGTCTTCACTTGATCAATATCCGAATTCACCTTTATCTCTAGAAGTTAGCAATACATCTGTTGCTTACATGATGTATACTTCGGGATCAACCGGAAAACCAAAAGGAGTAACTGTCACACATAAAAATTTAGTAAACTTCTTGTACAGTATGGCAATTGAGCCAGGTATTGATCCAGAAGATAAATTATTGTCTATTACTACAATTTCTTTTGATATCGCTGGTTTAGAATTATTCTTACCTTTAATAACAGGTGCTTCAGTAGTTTTTGCAGATTATGAAACTACCCGAGACGGACAGCTTCTATTAAAACTTTTACAAGAAAAAGAAATCACAATATTACAGGCTACTCCTACTACATGGCAAATGTTGCTTGATTCTGGTTGGGAAAAACCATTAGTTTTAAAAGCGCTTTGTGGAGGTGAAGCTATGCCATTAAATCTTGCGCGTCAACTAACTTCAAAATGTGAATCACTTTGGAACATGTACGGCCCAACTGAAACCACAATTTGGTCTGCTGTCAAAGAAATTAAAAGTGATGATGAATTGATTACGATTGGTCTTCCTATTGCTAATACTCAGATTTATTTATTAGACGAAAAGTGTCAAACTGTTGAATCTGGAACCATCGGAGAAATTGTTATTGGCGGAGACGGAGTCGCAGAAGGTTACTGGAAACGTCCAGATCTTACTGCTGAAAAATTTATTGCTGATTCATTTTCAAAAAATCCAAACGCCACTCTTTATCGCACGGGTGATTTGGGTAAATTATTGCCAAATGGAGAGTTACAGTGTTTAGGACGTATCGATCATCAGGTAAAAATTAGAGGTCATCGTATTGAATTAGGCGAAATTGAAGCTACTTTAAATACATTGTCTGGCATTAAACAATCTGCAGTTATTGTAAGCCGTCATCTTGGAAACGAAGATAAACTGGTAGCTTATCTAAAATCTGACGATCAATTACAGGATGAAAAACAAATTCACGATTCACTTTCTAAGGTATTGCCAGAAATATTATTACCATCAAAATATATTTGGGTCGATGAATTTCCTATAACACCAAACGGAAAAATTGATAAAAAGAATTTACCTGTTCCTGAATATAACAGACCAGATTCTGCGCCTCTTTTCAAAAAACCAACTACACAATTAGAAAAAGACATTGCCAAAATTTGGAGTGAAGAATTAAAAATAGCAAGTATTGGCATCGATGATGACTTTTTTGATATGGGAGGAAGTTCGGTTCTTGCACAAAAAGTAACCACCTTAATGAGACAGCAGTTATCAAAAGATGTACCTGTTTCAAAAATCTATATTCATCCTACTATTAGAGAATTAGCAGTTACTTTAGAAGAAAACAACAATGAAAATACGATTAAAGAAGACGTATTTACATTCAAAAACACAAACAACCAAACAACTTCACAAGATATTGCTATAATAGGTATGGCGGGAAGATTTCCAGGTTCGGATACAATAGACGAGTTATGGGAAAATCTTAGAGATGGAAAAGAAACAATTTCTTTATTTACTAAAGAAGAATTGGACAGCAGCTTGCCAGAAAGTCTTCGCAATGATCCACTTTATATTGGAGCAAGAGGAATTCTTTCATCTGCAAAAACATTTGACGCTGCCTTCTTTGGCTTAAATCCACAACTTGCTGCCGCAATGGATCCTCAAATCAGAATATTTCTGGAGATTTCATACGAGGCATTAGAACAAGCTGGACACTTACCAAAGCATTATAAAGGAAGCATTGCCGTATATTCAGGTAGTGAAATCAATTCTTACTATGAAAATAATATCTTTTCAAACAAAGAATTAAAAAGTTCTGTAGGCGATTTACAAATTTATACTGTTAACGGAAAAGATTTTATTGCGCCTCGTACTTCATATCACTTAAATCTTAAAGGACCATCTGTTAGTGTACATTCCGCTTGTTCAACTTCATTATTAGCAATAGCCGAAGCTGTAAAAGCAATAAGAACTGGCATGTGTGATATTGCCCTTGCTGGAGGATCAAGTGTAACGGCGCCAATAAACAGCGGACATCTTTACGATGAAGGTTTTATTAAAAGTCCAGACGGTTCTACTAGATCTTTTGATGCTTCTGGAAAAGGAACTGTTTTTAGTGACGGAGCCGGTGTCGTTGTCCTTAAAAGACTAGAAGAAGCAGAAAAAGATGGGGATATTATCTACGGAGTAATTAAAGGTGTGGGTGTAAACAATGACGGAGGTGACAAAGGAAGCTTTATGGCTCCAAGTCCAAAAGGACAGGCTGGTGCTATAATTAATGCTTTTAATGATGCACAAATATCACCTTCTACCATTAGTTACATGGAAGCTCATGGTACTGCAACTCCTATTGGCGATCCAATAGAAATTGAAGGTCTTAAAATAGCTTACGGCAAACAAGAAAGAAATAACTATTGTGCCTTAGGCTCTATAAAAAGTAATATGGGACATACGACTGCTGCCGCTGGTGTTGCAGGAGTAATTAAGGTCTTATTGGCCATGCGCTATAAAAAGATACCTCCAATGGTAAATTTTGTAAAACCAAATCCAAATATTGATTTTGACAATAGTCCATTTTACGTCAATAACACTTTAATTGATTGGAATGCAGACGGAATAAGAAGAGCTGGTGTAAGTTCATTTGGTATTGGAAGTACAAATGTTCATGCTATTATTGAAGAATATGATAAAACACCTGTTCCTTCTTCTGTCTCACGACCTTTCCAACTCTTAATGTGGTCTGCAAAAAATCAAAATAGTTTATTGGGGTACGAAAATGCTTTAGGTCATTTTATTGATAAATCAAGAGAAATTCCTTTGGCAGATATTGCTTATTCATTAAACATGACTAGAGATGATTTTAACCATAGAAGTTTCTTGATCTCTAATTCTACAGACGATGCCGCTGAAAAACTACTTTGTCTAAAAGCTAAAACCACTAAATCTTCAGTTTTAAAAAGTGCTCCTTCAGAAATAGGTTTCTTATTTCCTGGACAAGGATCTCAATATATACAGATGGGTAAAACACTTTACGAAAACGAAAAAGTATATCGTGAAGCTGTAGACAAATGTGCTGAATTATTAATGGATGAATTAAAGCTTGATATTCGAGATATTATATATCCAAAAGATGATTGTCCTGAAGCCGAAGAACAGTTAAGAAACACTCGATTAACACAGCCTTCATTATTTGTCACCGAATACGCATTAGCACAATTATGGATGAGCTGGGGTATAAAACCAACTTTTCTATGTGGTCATAGTATCGGTGAATTTGCTGCTGCACATTTGGCTGGCATCCTTAATTTAAAAGATGCATTGCACATTGTAACAGTTAGAGGGAAATTAATCAGTGAATTGCCTGGCGGATCTATGCTGATTGTACGTGTTCCTGTTGATCAATTAAATGAATTGCTTCCTAGCACAATTTCAATTGCAGCTATAAATTCAACTCAATTCTGCGTTGTTTCGGGAACAAAAGAAGACATTGCCGCTTTCAATCAAGAATTGGATGCTAAAGAAATTCCAAACAAATTATTGAATACAAGTCATGCTTTTCACTCTTTTATGATGGAACCTATTTTAGAGGATTTCAAAAATGAATTAGAAAAAGTAAAACTAAACATTCCGAGATTACCCATTATTTCTACTGCATCTGGAACATGGCTTACAGATACTGAAGCAACAAGTACAACATATTGGGTAAACCAGTTAAAAAATACTGTTCGATTTGCAGACGCCATGGACACTGCTTTTGAACTGGATGATTTTATATTATTAGAAGTTGGTCCAGGACAAACATTAACCACCTTGGCTCGTCAACAAGCGGCTGGGAAAATCATTCCCGTTTTCCCAAGTTTAAATTTTCCTAAAGACGAAAAGGATAATGAATATTCTACCTTATTAAATGCTTTGGGTGATCTGTGGGCAAGAGGAGTAAATCCAGCTTGGAAAGCTTTTTATAATACACAGCAAAGACAAAAAATTGAACTACCAAGTTACGTTTTTGACCGCAAACCTTGTTGGATTGAACCTTTAGGAGTTATTGAAACCATAGCCATTCAAAAACCAATCAGTACTGATATTGCTCCAATTGAGAATCAAAACAATAATAATTTAAATACTAAAACCACTGATTCTAGAAAAGATTCTGTGTTACTTAAGATTTCAGAAATTATAAAAAATGCTTCTGGAATAACTTACGAATCTGATGTAATAGATAATACTTTCTTGGAAATAGGTTTAGATTCACTATCACTAACACAACTATCAGGAAAACTGAAAAAAGAGTTTGATTTACCAATTACTTTTAGACAACTTAACGAGGCGTATTCAACACCTTCACTTTTAGCTGATTATATCGAATCAAATCTTCCAGAAGAAGAAATAGCAACCCCAATTACAGAGCCAGAAGTAACTTCTGTTCAAACTGTTGATTCAAATGCTATATCAACTGGCATCCAATTATCATCCAATCAAAATCAGATTTCTCTAGAACAAATTGTTCGTCAGATCCAGATTTTGAGTCAGAAAGTAGATCAATTACAAAATTATCAGACTACTTCAGTTAATGGAAATGGTTCATTCACAAATTTAAAAGTAGAACATTTTGATTCCATTAAGCTTACTGAAAACACAGAAACAAACCATACCAACGGGCATATTAATGGAACTAATTGTTTTCAAAAAAAAGAACAGCCAATTGATCTTTCAAAAGTTAATGAGCAACAGCCTTCTGAAAAAAAATACACGATAAATGCAAACGAACCACCTGTACAAGGCAGTAAACTAGGCCGGGACGAAAATGGAAATCCTGCATGGTTTATTCAAGATCCCAATCAAAATGGAAGTTTGATAAAAATCAAACTATAAATTCAGATAAACAAAAGAGATAACTAATATTTTAAATTGTCATTTAAAAAACTGTTCAATTACATTTAAAATAGGAAATAAATGAAAAATCAAACTCAAACACAAACAGAAATGGAAACTGAAACTGAAATTCAATTTAATCCATTTTCACCTGAAATCGAACGAGTAATCTATACCTCCTATTCGCAACAAGAAATATGGTCAGATTGCATTTTTGGAGGCAGTGATGCAAACAAAGCTTATAACTTATCGGTATCTATTAAATTTAAAGGAAACTTAGCTGTAGATATTTTCGAGAAAGCCTTAAGTACTTTGGTACAGCGTCATGAAGGTTTACGAGCTGTTTTCAGCCCAGACGGACGTTTTATGTGCATTTATAGTGATTATAAAATCGAAATATCACATAATGATTTTTCTAGTCTTCCTAGTATTGACAAAAAAAATGCAATAGACACATTGGTTAAAGAAGAGGTAAACCAACTTTTTGATCTTGTAAATGGTCCATTATTTAGAGTTAACCTGCTTAAAATTGATGATTTTGAACATCTTGCTACTTTAACAATCCATCACATTATTGGAGACGGATTAAGTATCGATATTATTCTAGAAGAGCTTGGCACGCTTTATTCTGCCTATTTTGAAAATAAGAAACCTCAATTGCCAACTCCAGAACGTTTTAGTGAATTTGCCGAAAGGATAAATTCATTTATGGAAAGTAGTGAATATAAACCTCTAGAAGATTTTTGGATTAATATCTATAAAGAATCAGTTCCAACGATCGAATTACCATTAGATTACGCAAGACCTGCTTTACGAACCTACAATAGTGACCGAATTGATTTTCCATTAGATGACAGCATCATAAATGAATTAAAAAACATAGGTATAAATTCTGGATGCAGTCTAGTTACTACTTTATTGGCCGCATTTGAAGTCTTCTTATGCAAAACTACAGGTCAAAATGATTTAGTTGTAGGATTTCCTTCCTCAGGAAATACATTATATGATATGAGACAATTGGTTGGCGATTGTGTTAACCTGCTTCCATTACGCAGTAAAATTACTCCTGATATTAGTTTTGCAGAATATTTAAAACAGCGAAATTCTGAATTATTTGATGCATACGAACATCAACAAGTGAGTTTTGGACATCTTTTAAAGAGCTTTCCAATTGCTAGAGATCCCTCTAGAATTCCTCTAGTACCAGTTATATTAACGGTTGATTTAGCACGTACTATAGAAAATGAATTTTCATATACAGGACTTACACATAGTTTTAATGCAAATCCAAGACAATACGGAACTTTTGAAATTCAACTTCATATTTTTAGAGCTAAAGATGGTCCTGAATTTCAATGGACATACAATACAACACTCTTTAAACCAGAAACTATAAGTCAAATGATGGCTTCGTTTGAAGAGATAATTAAAGATGTAATAGCCAACGCAAACAATCCATTATCTGATTTAATTGGAGGTAATTATTTAACGGATTACGCAGAGTTGAATAATACTGAAATGGCCTATCCAAATATTACCTTAACGGAATTATTTAAAACACAGGCAGAAACAACACCCGAAAGCATTGCAGTAGAGTTTCATGATTCAAAAATGACTTATTTTGAAGTACAAGAAAAAGTAAACCAATATGCAAATTATTTAAAGGCACAAGGTATTCAGTCGGGTGATTTTATAGCTGTTTCTTTCCCGAGAAGCCCTGAACTGCTTTATACATTGTTAGCCATTATGCAATGTGGAGCCGCTTATTTACCGTTAGACCCAGAATATCCAAAAGAACGTTTAGAATTCATGCTAAACGATTCAAACGCAAAAGTTTTACTAACAAGTAAAGAAGTGTTTGCATCATTGCCGTCATGGTCACAAATGCTATTTATAGAAGATATTATCGATTCATTGAGTCAATATTCGACAGCACCACTTCCTTTTACTCTTAGCGCCGAAAACAATGCCTATATACTTTATACTTCAGGATCAACAGGTAATCCAAAAGGAGTTCCTATCACTCATAAAAACTTAGTCAACTTTTTATGCAGTATGGTTATCGAACCTGGTATAAAGCAAGACGACAGACTGCTTTCTATCACAACAATTTCGTTCGACATTGCAGGATTAGAATTATACCTGCCTTTAATAAAAGGAGCAACATTAATTTTAGCTGATCATGAAACTGCGCGAGACGGTAGACTTTTATTGGATCTAGTAAAAAAAGAAAAAATAAACTTCTTACAAGCTACGCCAACAACTTGGTCAATGCTTTTAGATTCTGGATGGTCTGAAAAATTGCCAATTAAAGCATTATGCGGTGGTGAAGCAATGCCAGTAGATCTAGCTAAAGAACTTTTAAATAAATGTGACTCACTTTGGAATGTTTATGGTCCAACAGAAACAACAATATGGTCTTCTTTAAAACAAATAAATGCCAATGATAAAACAATTACTATAGGTAAACCGATTGGAAATACACAAATTTATATAGTGGACGAACAAGGTCAACTTGTTGCACCAGGAAACATAGGAGAAATTACAATTGGAGGTGATGGAGTTGCAAAAGGTTACTGGAACAGACCAGAACTGACAGCTGAAAAATTCATCAAAAATAAATTCTCTGACAACGAAAAAGAAATACTTTACCGAACAGGAGATTTAGGAAAGTTACTTCCAAATAATGAAATAGAATGTTTAGGACGTTTAGACCAACAAGTAAAAATTAGAGGACATCGTATTGAACCAGGAGAAGTCGAACAGGCCCTTCTCTCTATTGAGGGTATAAAGTCAGCTGTAGTATTAGCTGATGAAAATTTCCTTATTGCTCATATTGTACCTGATTCAACAATAGATGAAGCACAAACTAAAATTGCTTTATGGCGCGAAAGTTTAGCTGCAAAATTACCAGCACAACTAATTCCACATGATTTTAATCTATTAGAAAAAATACCAACAACCCTTAACGGAAAAATAGACCGTAAAGCATTATCTCAATACAAAGTCAATAAAAAAACGACATATACTGCACCTCGTACTGAAGAAGAAAATATAGTTGCAACTATTTGGAAAGAAAGTTTAAACATTGAAAATATTGACATTTTTAGCGACTTCTTTGAAATGGGTGGCCATTCAATCAAAGGTGTAAAAGTTATGATTGAAATAGAAAAACACACCGGTAAAAGAATTCCATTATCAGCGTTGTTCAAATATTCTACTGTGGAGAAATTTGCTAAATTATTAAATACAGGTACAGAAATTTATTCGGATTGTTTAGTTCCGATAAAACCAACAGGAAACAAACCACCACTTTTTATCGTTCATGGCGCAGGACTGAATGTACTAAATTTCATAAATCTTAGTAAACATTTTGACGAAGACCAGCCTGTTTATGGTATTCAAGGTACTAAACCAAAAGGTTTTGACGGATGGTATGAATCTATTGAAGCTATGGCGTCACATTATATAGATGCTATTATCAAAGTAAATCCAAAAGGACCTTATGCTCTTGCCGGTTTCTCTTTTGGCGGAATTGTAGCTTTTGAAATGACACGTCAACTAAAAGCACAAGGAAAAATAGTAAGCTTAACTGCATTATTAGATTCTTATTTAGATTCTTCATATTACTATGGAAATTATAGACGTAAACAACTTGTTCGTTATATGGATGTCACTTATAGGAGATTAGATTTTTTAAAAGAAATGTTACTAAGCTGGAAAGCTTTCAAAATGAGAATCAATGGAAAAAAAGAATACATCTTGCAAAGACATTTTGGAAAGAAAAAAAATATGACCGAACAAGAAGAACTTGCTCTTCAGCAATTTATAGAAGCTGACAAGATGGTTAAAAAAATTGTAGACCTTTATCATCTTAAACCTCAAAGTTTTCAAGTTGATCTATTTCGATCAAAAGATGATGACAACTACAAATTAGACCCTACGCATTTAGGTTGGAAAAAAGCAGCATTAGGTGGTGTAACCATTCATAATATCTCTGGAAACCACTTAAATATTGTAGCTCCGCCAAATGATAAAGTATTAGCAAGATTAATTCAAGATATTTTAGATGAGAAACATGAAAACATCTAAGCTCTCCATTTCTTTTTCGAATGTAAAAAGTCCAGAATCGATCCCTGATAAAAAGTTTTTTTTAGACAGTAATGACATCATTATATATACTATTTATTTACCTGATTTCACCGATTTAAAGTCTGAGCTATCTAAATTTCTTAGTGATAAAGAAATTAAAAAAGCAAAGCGTTATTACAAGGAGTCGGACACTAATCGGTTTATAACATACAGAGCAATTTTAAAGTTTATTTTAGCCGCTCACTCCAACTTACGTATAAAGGATGTATATTTTGATTATAATTTTAATAAAAAACCTTACTTAATCTCTCATCCGTGGTTGCATTTTAATGTTTCACATTCTGAAGAGTATGCAGCTATAGCTATTTCTCGAAAAAAAGTTGGAATAGATATTGAATACATGTCTAATGATTTCAAATTTACCACTCTTCTTCCCGATGTTTTTGAAGATAATGAAGTGTTGCAAATTCAAAATTCATCTGATATAAAGCATGCTTTTTACACATCATGGACACGCAAAGAAGCCTTTGTAAAAGCATTAGGAAAAGGAATTGATGAAGACTTTAAAAACCTTCCTAGCTTAGACGGACAATACCATATAGATTCAACCCTTTTAAGAAACACACAAAACTGGCAGGTTTATAGTTTTGATTTTGCCGAAAACTATTTAGGAGCTGTCGCATTCGAAGATTTACCAGAAATTTCCAAAAACATAATTTTATATACGATTCCCAACAATATGGAGGAGCTTCTTGAAATGACTCCAAAAAGGAACTAATTCTGTTTTATAGTTAATTTGGATTCATGGCGTTTCCCTCCGGGTCGTGCTGTGCGCTGTATCTT
>NZ_DASWYK010000030.1:0-16546 GCF_036405015.1 Flavobacterium sp.
AAGAGCAGATCGAAAACAAATCAGCGCTTATTTTGCGAAATTCTTTATAAATTTCTCTCGCAGATTTAGTTGATTTTTTTAAATAAAGGATCAGCTAAATCTGCGAGAGAAAGAATAAGTTTTATAAATTCAATACAAAATTATTCAATAATTTTTCTTCGTATTTCTCTTTATTAAAAGTGTATAGGTAAGAGCCTTTTCGAGAAGACTGCATGTCTTTTTCGTCCAGTTTATTTAAGATTTCCAAAGAATTAATTTTGCTGATGAAATTTCTTTTATCCAATTCTTTGCTCAAAATAGCTTCATATAATTCTAAAAGCTGACGCATCGTAAATTTTTCCGGAAGCAGTTCAAAACCAATTGGTTTAATAGAAGTTTTGTATCGAAGTCTCTTAATTGCATTGTCAACCATTTCGTTATGGTCAAAAATTAAGTTTGGTGCATCGTTAATTGGAAACCATTCTGCATGGTAATTCTGAATCAGTTCGGCATTGTGGTTTTCGATATTAATTAAAGCAAAATACGAAACCGAAATGGTTCTTTCTACAGGGTCACGATCAATTTCGCTGTAAGCATACAATTGCTCCATATAAATATCGTTCAGACCTGTGTAGGTATTTAATATTCTGGTGGCCGCAGTATCTAAAACTTCATCACGTTTTAAAAAACCTCCAATCAAAGACCATTTTCCTTTCTCAGGTTCAAAATCCCTTTGAATCAAAAGTATTTTCAGACCTTCATGATCAAATCCAAAAATGATGCAGTCCACTGCCAGTAAAACTTTATCAGCAGAGCTATAGTTGTTTAACATATATAATTAATTTGGATGGTAAATATATAAACTTCCTAAAACGTTTCATAATTTGTTAATGTAGTTTTTACACTTATGTTAAAACTGTAACAATAATATTTAATTTTTGAGGGTGATTTCTCTGTAATTCGCCTCAAAATCACGGGTCAAAGGTAGAAACATTTTTAAAAGAGAATTAAACTGAAGACTATTATTTCGTTTTTGGGAAATCTAAAATTTTAAGAAATTGTTACAAATCGTTAAAAAATTAAACTTTTTTGTAGATTTTTAAAAATCATAGACTTGCTGTAAATCTTAATGCAGCCCTTTATTTCTGCCAGTTCCGAAGGTTAAATTACAGAATTTGTTTTTTGCAACCAGTTGTTCTGAGATTTTTATTTTTTTAAGTGACTTTTTTTTATTTAAATTTACAAATGTCAAACAGACACTTATTAAACTAAAAAACCAAAATCCTCTAAAAATATGCAACCACCATATTTTTTTAGGTTTCCCAAAAACCAAAAAACGATGAAAAAACCACTTTTCATATTGTTTGTTGCATGCTGTTTTCAAACAATATTTGCCCAGAAAGAATCCGTATCCATTGCTATAAAAAATGATGCTTCGGCTCCAACTATTAACAGAAATATTTATGGACATTTTGCAGAACATTTAGGCCACTGTATTTATGGAGGTTTTTTTGTTGGGGATACTTCAAAAATTCCAAATACACAAGGAGTTCGAAATGATATTATAAAAGCCTTAAAAGATTTAAAAATTCCGAATTTAAGATGGCCAGGAGGCTGCTTTGCAGATACCTATCATTGGAAAGACGGAATTGGCCCGAAAGAACAACGACCAACAATTGTAAACCAATGGTGGGGAGGTGTTACAGAGGACAATAGTTTCGGGACACATGATTTTTTAAATATGTGTGAATTACTTGGGGCTGAACCGTATTTGTCTGGAAATGTTGGAAGCGGAACGGTTCAAGAATTAGCAGATTGGGTTCAGTATACCAATTTCGCTGGAAAAAGTCCGATGAGTGATCTTCGCAAGAAAAATGGAAGAACAGAGCCTTGGAAAGTAAAATACTGGGGAATTGGAAATGAAGCTTGGGGTTGCGGAGGAAACATGACTGCAGAATATTATGCTAATGAATATCGAAAATTTGCAACTTTCATGTCAGATTGGAGCAATACAGGTGGCATTACAAGGATTGCTTCAGGATCTAATAGTTCAGATTACAACTGGACAGAAGTTTTAATGAAAAATATTCCACGAAATATGCTGGGCGGATTAGGCGTTCATCATTATGCTGTCATCAATTGGGACAAAAAAGGTTCTGATGTTGATTTTAGCGAAAAGCAATATTTCGAAACCATGAAGTCCGCTTTAAAAATGGAAGAATTGGTAACCAAGCACGCAGCTATTATGGATAAATATGATCCTGAGAAAAAAGTAGCTATGATTGTCGACGAATGGGGAGGTTGGTATGAAGTGCAAAAAGGTACAAATCCAGGGTTTTTATATCAGCAGAATACAATGAGAGATGCTGTTTTAGCTGGAGCTACATTGAATATTTTCAATAATCACGCAGATCGTGTTCGCATGGCCAATTTAGCACAATGTGTTAATGTACTTCAGGCTGTGATCTTAACAGACAAAGCCAAAATGATTACAACTCCAACGTATCATGTAATGAAAATGTATAGCGTGCATCAAGATGCTAAATTACTACCGGTCGATTTTAAATCGCCTCTCTATACTTACGATGGACAAAGTATTCCAGCAGTTTCAGCTTCTGTATCAAAAGATCAAAACGGCGCGATTCATATTTCATTGGTAAACGTTGATGCAGTAAATAAGAACAAAATCGAAATTGATGTAAAAGATCTTGGAGCAAAAAACTTTACGGGAAGCATTATTACGGCTTCAAAATTACAGGATTATAACTCTTTCGAAAATCCAAATAAAATTGTTCCAGTTGCTTTTAAAGGTTTTGAGAACAAAAAAGGAAAACTTGAAATAACATTGCCACCTTACTCTGTTTTGGTTTTGGAAGGAAAATAATTCAAAAATGATGAAAAAATATAAATTTTACTTAGTAGGCACTTTTTTATGGGCTTTGTTTTTGGTTTCCTGTAAAGAAACCAAAAACAATCAGGTGCTGTCGAATGATAAAACTTCTGCTCTAAAAGCTGGATATGAGATCGAACCTGTAAACATTCAAAATGTAAAACTGACCGATTCTTTTTGGTTGCCAATTATAAAAAGAGTACAGGAAGTTACAATTGATTATGCTATTAAAAAATGCGATGAAGAAGGTCGTTTCGAGAACTTTTTGATTGCGGGGAAACAAAAAACAGGAACAACAAGAGGAGATATGCCTTTTGATGATACGGACGTTTATAAGATTATTGAAGGAGCATCGAACACTTTAATCAGCGCACCAAATCCGAAATTGGAAAGAGTTTTGGATTCGATGATTGCAATTGTAAAAATCGGTCAGGAACCAGACGGATATATTACGACTTGGAGAACGATCAATCCAGCAAAACCGCCAGCAACCTGGGTTCCGGTTATTGAAGGAAAACGTTGGGAATCTTTGCAAATCAGTCATGAATTATACAATCCTGGACATTTAATCGAAGCCGCAATTGTACATTATGAAGCGACAGGAAAAACTAATTTTTTGGAAATTGCCATAAAAGCGGCCGATATGCTGGTTCGTACTTTTGGCGATAATCTGGGACAAGTAAAAGGTGTTCCAGGGCATCAGATTGTAGAAACTGGTTTGTTGAAATTGTATCAAATTACGGGAAAAAAAGAATATCTGAATTTGGCGAAATACTATTTAGACAATCGCGGAAATCCAAAAAATCATAAACTCTACGGAGAATATGCACAGGATCATATTCCGATTCTGGAGCAAAAAGAAGCAGTTGGTCATGCCGTAAGAGCAGTTTACATGTACGCGGGAATGACAGATATTGCGGCTTTGATGAAAGACAAAGGGTATGAAAATGCTGTAAACAATCTGTGGGAAAACATGGTCAACAAAAAAATGTATATCACAGGTGGAATCGGATCTAGACACGACGGCGAAGCATTTGGAGTAAATTATGAATTACCGAATTTAACAGCATACAACGAAACTTGCGCTGCAATTGGTGATGTTTATTGGAATCATAGATTACATAATTTGTATGGAGCTTCTAAATATTTTGATGTTATCGAAAGGACGATGTACAACGGACTAATTTCGGGTATTTCGCTTGACGGAAAACAATTTTTCTATCCAAATGCTTTAGAAGCAGACGGCGTTTACAAATCAAATCGCGGTTCTTGTACACGTCAAGGATGGTTTGACTGTTCTTGTTGTCCAACCAATTTGATTCGTTTTATCCCTTCAATTCCGGGACTGATTTATTCTAAAACAAACGATGTTTTGTATGTGAATTTATATGCTTCCAACAATGCTTCTTTTAAATTAGGAAAAACAGATTTACAGATTTCACAACAGACTTCATATCCATGGAATGGGAAAATAGCGATTTCGGTAAATCCTAAAAAAGAAAGCAAATTCACCATCAAACTTCGCGTTCCAGGATGGTCAAGAAATGAGGTTTTGCCTGGAGATTTATATAGCTATAAAAAAGCTTCGACTCAAAAAGCAACAATCAACTTAAATGGAGAAATTCTAGCAATTCAGCCAGAAAATGGATATTTCACTATTACAAGAAATTGGAAAAAAGGAGATAAAATCAATTTGAATCTTCCAATGGAAGTGCAGGAAGTGGTAACCAATCCAAAAGTGGTAACCAATGCAAACAAAGTTTCTTTAGAATATGGTCCGCTGGTTTATGCTGTTGAAGAAATGGATAACAAAACCAATTTCGATAAAATTGATGTGACATCTTCAGATGCTTTCAAAGTAAAAAAAGAAGCCAATCTATTACAAGGAGTAAATGTGATTGAAAATTCAAAGTTGAAAGCAATTCCGTATTATTCATGGTCAAATCGAGGAGTTGGAAAAATGAAAGTTTGGTTGGATTATAAAGAGTAAAGAGAATAGAAAATAGAGAATAGAAAAAGAAATTTAGCGCGCTTTTTTTAGAGTTACTGCTTGTAAAAAATCATTTTAATCTGTGAAATCTGTGGTAAAAAAAACAGTATATTCTAAATTTTCGTGAATTAATCGCAGTGTTGTAAATGTATTATTAACATTTATTTTTTGTTTGAAGGCTAAAATGCTGTTTTAATGCATTTATAGCAAAAATTAATTATGCAATTTCAGTTAAGTGTTTTTTGTACACTTATAAAATATTTATATCTATATTTGTCAATATTTAAAATAAAATACGAATGAAAAATTATGTAATAGGATTGGACTACGGAACAGATTCTGTTCGTGCGGTGCTTATTGACACAGAAAATGGGCAGGAGCTGGCATCGAATGTTTCTCATTACAAAAGATGGAAAAACAAACAATATTGTGACGCCTCTATAAACCAATTTCGCCAACATCCTTTGGATCATATTGAAGGATTAGAAATCACGATTCAAAATGTTGTAAAAGAAAGTAAAGTTGATCCGTCATTGGTTCGCGGAATTTGTATTGATACAACAGGATCTTCACCAGTTCCAGTTACAGCAGACGGAACGCCATTAGCCTTGACAAAAGGTTTTGAAGAAAATCCAAACGCAATGATGGTTTTATGGAAAGACCACACTTCTATAAATGAAGCAAACGAAATCAACGAACTAGCAGTAAGCTGGGGCGGAGAAGACGTGACAAAATACGTTGGAGGAATTTACTCTTCTGAATGGTTTTGGGCAAAAATTCTTCACATTGCAAGACAAGACGAAGCGGTTAGAAATGCAGCACACACTTGGATGGAGCACTGCGATTTAATGACGTATTTATTGATTGAAGATAAAGACTTAAAAACCTTCAAAAGAAGTCGTTGCGCAGCAGGTCACAAAGCGATGTGGCACGCAGACTGGAACGGATTACCGCCAGTTGAATTCTTAGAAAAATTACATCCGTATTTAGCGACTTTACGTGGCAATTTATACGATGAAACCTATACTTCAGATTTAGTTGCCGGAAAATTAAGCCAAGAATGGGCTGACCGTTTAGGACTTTCTGCAGAAACTGTTGTGGCTGTTGGAACTTTCGACGCGCATTCTGGTGCAGTTGGAGCTAAAATCGAAGAGAATACTTTAGTTCGCGTTATGGGAACTTCAACTTGTGATATCCTTGTTGGTTCTTATGATGAGGTGGGAACAAAAACCGTTCGCGGTATCTGCGGTCAAGTTGACGGATCTGTAATTCCAGGATTTATTGGTTTGGAAGCAGGGCAATCGGCTTTTGGTGATTTATTGGCTTGGTACAAAGAATTGCTAATGTGGCCGACAGAACATTTATTAGCTTCTTCATCAACTTTAAATGATGCTCAAAAAGAACAATTAAGAGAAGAATTCAGCGATAAATTAATTGTTGAATTAACGAAAGAAGCAGAAAAAATTCCAGTTTCTGAAAGTCTTCCAATTGCTTTAGATTGGATTAACGGACGAAGAACTCCAGATGCAAATCAGGAAGTGAAAAGTGCGATTTCAAACTTATCATTAGGAACAAAAGCGCCTCATATTTTCAAAGCTTTAGTAAACGCAATCTGTTTTGGAGCGAAGAAAATTGTAGACCGTTTTGAAGAAGAAGGTGTAAAAATCGACAGCGTTATCGGAATCGGTGGTGTTGCTCGTAAATCGCCTTTCATCATGCAGACTTTGGCTAATGTCTTAAACAAGCCAATTAAAGTAGCAGCTTCAGACCAGACACCTGCTTTAGGTGCAGCAATTTATGCAGCAGTTGCAGCTGGAATTTATCCAAATGTAATCGAAGCAAGTCAAAAAATCGGAAGTGATTTTGACGGAGAATATTTCCCTCAAACTGATAAAGTTGAAGCGTATCATAAACTGCTTTTGGCTTACGAACAATTAAGCGCTTTTGCAGATCCAACTATTAAAATTTCTCAAAATGAGTTCTCTTTATAAAGATTTAAAACAAGAATGTTACGAAGCCAACATGCAGCTAAATGCATTGAATTTGGTGGTCTATACTTTCGGAAATGTAAGCGCTGTGGACAGAAAAAATGGTGTTTTTGCCATTAAACCAAGCGGTGTTCCTTACGAAGATTTAAAACCTGAAGATATTGTAATTGTTGATTTCGATAATAACGTTATTGAAGGAACGATGCGTCCGTCATCAGATACAAAAACGCATGCGTATTTATACAAACACTGGCCAAATATTGGTGGAGTGGCTCATACACATGCAACGTATTCTGTGGCGTGGGCACAATCACAGCAAGATATTCCGATTTTCGGAACAACGCACGCTGATCACTTAACAGCTAATATTCCGTGTGCACCGCCAATGGCAGATCATTTAATTGAAGGAAATTACGAACACAATACTGGAATTCAGATTTTGGATTGCTTCAAAGAAAAAAATCTTTCTTATGAAGAAGTAGAAATGATTTTAATTGGAAATCACGGTCCGTTTGCATGGGGAAAAAACGCTGCAAAAGCGGTTTATAACAGTAAAGTTTTAGAAGTTGTGGCAGAAATGGCGTACCTGACTTTACAAATAAATCCAAACGCACCAAGATTAAAAGATTCATTAATAAAGAAACATTACAACCGTAAACACGGAAAAGATTCGTACTACGGACAATAATGATTTTAGATTATAGAGTGTAGATTTTAGATTTTAGATTTAGGATTGAAATCTGAAACAGCACAAAACCAAAAATAAAATAGTAAACATAACAATTCAAGATTTTCAGATTAAAATCCCGATAGCTATCGGGATGGAACGTGAAACTTGAAACAAAAAATAACAAAATGATAGACATTTCTCAAAAAGAAGTATGGTTTGTAGTAGGAAGCCAAGAATTATATGGTGAAGAAACACTTAGAAAAGTTGCTGAGCATTCTCAGATAATGGCAAAAGGATTAGACGCTTCCTCTTCAATTCCAGTAAAAGTGGTTTATAAAGATGTGGTAAAATCTCCATCGCAAATTTTAGATGTTTGTTTGGCGGCGAATTCTGAGAAAAACTGTATCGGAATTATTGCTTGGATGCACACTTTCTCACCAGCAAAAATGTGGATTGGTGGATTAAATATCCTTAAAAAACCATTATGCCACTTACATACACAATACAATGCTGAAATTCCGTGGGGAAGCATCGATATGGATTTCATGAACTTGAATCAATCGGCTCACGGAGATCGTGAATTCGGTTTCATGATGTCTCGTTTGCGTAAAAAACGTAAAGTTGTTGTAGGACATTGGGAAGACCAAAGAGTTCAAAAACAATTAGGAATTTGGTCAAGAGTTGTCTTAGGATGGGACGAACTTCAAAACTTAAAAGTAGCTCGTATTGGTGACAATATGCGTGAAGTTGCCGTTACAGAAGGAGACAAAGTGGAAGCTCAAATTCGTTTCGGAATGTCTGTAAACGGATACGATTCTTCAGACGTTACCAAACATATTGAGAAAGTAACAGACAAACAATTAGCTGATTTACTAGCCGTTTATGAGTCTTCTTATAACTTAACTGATTCTTTAAAAGAAGGAGGAGCACAAAGAAGTTCATTAGTTGAAGCAGCAAAAATCGAATTAGGATTAAGAGCTTTCCTTGAAGAAGGAGGATTTGGAGCTTTTACAGATACATTTGAAAACCTTGGAGTTTGGAAACAATTGCCAGGAATCGCAACACAAAGATTAATGGCCGATGGTTATGGTTTTGGTGGAGAAGGAGACTGGAAAACAGCTGCAATGGTAAGAGCTTTAAAAGTAATGTGTGTTGGTCTTGAAGGAGGAACTTCTTTCATGGAAGATTATACATACCACTTCACACCACAAAAATCTTATGTTTTAGGTTCTCACATGTTGGAAATCTGTCCATCAATCGCTGACGGAAAACCTTCTTGTGAAGTACATCCTTTAGGAATTGGAGGAAAAGAAGATCCAGCTCGTTTGGTATTTAATTCTCCTGCAGGTGACGCAATCAACGTTTCTTTGGTGGATATGGGAACTCGTTTCCGTTTAATCGTGAACGAAGTGGAAGCAGTAAAACCAATGGCAGAACTACCAAAACTTCCTGTTGCACGCGTTCTTTGGGATTGTAAACCAAATTTAGAAGTGGCAGCAACAGCTTGGATTTTAGCAGGTGGAGCACACCACACGGTTTACAGCCAATCTATCACAACAGAATATATGGAAGATTTTGCAGACATCGCTGGAATCGAATTATTGGTAATTGATGAAAAAACAACGGTAAGAGAGTTTAAAGATAAAATCAATGCGAACGAAGCATACTTCCATTTGTTTCAACATGGACTTTAATTGGAGGTGCTAAGGTTCTAAGTTGCTAAGATTCTAAGTTTTTTGCTACTTTTAGCTTGAAGTAAATTACGCATAAAAATTAAAACTCAGATAAAACGGATTTGCTATCGCAAAAGCGCAGATAAAAACAGATTTCTAATTTAAAAAATCCGTATAAATCAGCGTCTTCGCGGTAGCGAATCTGCTTCATCTGCGTCGAAATATTACGTTCAAATGAATTACTTTTAACATCTAACATTTCACAAACCAAAAAAATATCATTTATGAATGCATTAAAACGTTGTGTTTTCGGAATCGGCCTTTTAAGTTTGGCTGCAGTTTCAGTTCAGTGTAAAGGCGATAAAAAAGCCGATACAGAAAAAGTTGCAACTGATGGAAAAGCATTGGTTACCATCGATAAATCGGAATACGGAACTACTGCCAAAGGCGAAAAAGTAGAAAGCTATAAACTGAAAAACCAAAATGGGATGGAAGTGGACATCATCACTTTTGGAGGAAGAATTACAGATTTGAAAGTGCCTAATAAAGCAGGTGTTTCTGAAAATGTAGTAATCGGATTTAGTTCTTTGGCACAATACGAAAAAGAAAATCCATTTTTTGGAGCTTTAATCGGAAGATACGGAAACCGAATTGCAAAAGGTAAATTTTCGCTTGACGGAAAAGAATATCAATTAGCAATTAACAATGCGCCAAATGCTTTACACGGCGGTCCGCAAGGATATTTTAATGTAGTTTGGAAAGCTGAAGAAGCAAAAGCTGGAGAAACAGCAACTTTAAAACTTTCGTATTTAAGTAAAGATATGGAAGAAGGTTATCCAGGAAACCTAAAGGTTATTGTAACGTATACATTGACAAATGACAATCAGTTAGAAGTGCTTTACGAAGCAACGACAGACAAAAAAACGGTTGTTAATTTGACGCAACATTCATACTTCAATTTATCTGGAGATTTTACCAAAACAATCTTAGATCACGAATTGACTTTAAATGCAGACAAATTAGTTCCAGTAGATGCTACTTTAATTCCAACAGGAAAATTAGATGATGTTGCTGGCACTCCTTTCGATTTCAGAACTCCAAAATTAATTGGAAAAGATATCAATGCTAAAAACGAGCAGTTAGAAAGAGGAAAAGGTTACGATCACTGCTGGGTATTGAACAATCCTGAAAAAGGAAAAACAATCATTGCAAAAGTATACCACGCAGCAAGCGGAAGAGTTATGGAAATGACAACAGACGAACCTGGAATTCAGTTCTACTCTGGAAACTTCCTTGACGGAACTTTACCAATGCCAAACGGAGGAACTTTTGGACACAGAACGGCATTATGTCTAGAAACAGAACATTATCCAGATTCTCCAAACCAGAAAAATTTCCCAACAACGGTTTTAAACCCAGGAGAAAATTACAAAACGAAAACTACCTTTAAGTTTTCAGTAAAAAAATAATTTTTTAGAATTTGTTAATTAGTTTAGTTCTTTAAAAAACCTCGAAAGTGATATGCTTTCGAGGTTTTTTGTTTTTTAGCCACGAATTCACGAATTTTAGATTATGAAATTTGTGAAATTTGATTTTTGCATTTATTTCAATCTATATAATTCGTGAATTCGTGGCAGAAAAAATTATGGCATTTAAACATCTATTCAAAGCACAACTAAACTGGTCTTCAAAACAAAATCAAGAAGAATCAAAAAGATTCTACGGTAAAAGCCATCAAATTCAAATTGAAGGAAAACCAGTTTTGGGTATTTCTGCAGCAAAAGCTTTTAAAGGTGATCCAGAATTATACAATCCGGAAGATTTGTTGTTAAGCAGTTTAGTTTCCTGCCACATGATGTCGTATTTATACGCCTGTTCCCAAAACGGAATAGAAGTTTTGAGCTATTCAGACAATGCGGAAGCAACATTAGAAGTAAATCCAGATGGAAGTGGCCGTTTTACAGCAGTTCGATTAAATCCAAAAGTTACAATTACAGATTCAAGTAAAATAGAATTAGCTTTAGAACTGCATCAAAAAGCAAATCAGCTGTGTTTTATTGCTAATTCCTGCAATTTTCCAGTTTTGCATAATGTAAGTTGTGAGGTTGGAACCATATAAGTCACATAAGTTCATTTAAATAAAGAGCTTTAAGCGCGTAGTTATATTTACTTATATGGCTTATATGGTTTAAAAAAGCATAAAAAAAACCTCTTCCGTTAAGAAGAGGCTTTAAGTACCCGGAGCCGGAGTCGAACCGGCACGGTTTCCCACAGGTGTTTGAGACCAGCGCGTCTACCAATTCCGCCATCCGGGCTTAGCAGACGAAAAAACAATCAAAATTGATTATTTTAACGCAATAGAATGAAGTCATAAATGGCGTCATTCCTTTAACACGGTGCAAATGTAAAAAATAATTTTAAACCAACTACTAAAAATACTTAAATTTTTGCTTTCAGTGTCCAATAAATTTTATAAATTTGCACCTCGTTAAAACGAAGCACACACAACTAACTACATCCGAGGCATTTATGCGACTCAGCTTTATCCGAAAAGATAAAGACGTATTGTAAAAAAATGTAACGGAATAAAACAACACATTATAATGTCGCACCTAGAACCAGAAGCTAAAATTTTTGCTTGTTCACAAAGTGTTTATCTTGCAGAAAAAATTGCAAAAGACTACGGAATTCCGTTAGGAAAAGTAACGATGTCAACGTATAGCGATGGAGAATTTCAGCCATCTTACGAAGAATCAATTAGAGGTTTACGAGTATTTATCGTATGTTCAACTTTTCCAAGTGCAGATAATCTGATGGAATTGTTGTTAATGATTGATGCGGCAAAACGTGCATCAGCAAGACATATTACAGCTGTTATGCCTTATTTTGGTTGGGCAAGACAGGATAGAAAAGACAAACCAAGAGTTCCGATTGGAGCAAAGTTAGTAGCAAACCTATTAACAGCTGCAGGAGCAACAAGAATCATGACAATGGATTTGCACGCAGACCAAATTCAAGGATTCTTTGAAAAACCAGTAGATCATTTATTTGCATCTACTATCTTTTTACCATATGTAGAAAGTTTAAATTTAGAAAATTTGACAATTGCATCTCCAGATATGGGAGGTTCAAAAAGAGCATATGCTTACTCTAAGTTTTTAGAATCAGACGTAGTAATCTGTTACAAACAAAGAAAAGCAGCCAACGTTATCGACACTATGGAACTTATTGGTGAAGTAAAAGGACGTAACGTAATCTTAGTAGACGATATGATCGATACAGGAGGAACTTTAGCGAAAGCGGCAGACCTAATGATCGAAAAAGGAGCGCTAAGTGTAAGAGCAATTTGTACACACGCTATTTTATCTGGTGGCGCGTATGAGAAAATTGAAAACTCAAAACTAACAGAATTAATCGTAACAGATTCAATTCCGTTAAAGAGAGAGTCAAGCAAGATAAAAGTGGTAAGCTGTGCGCCTTTATTTGCTGAGGTAATGCAGATGGTTCACCACAACAATTCCATTAGTGGAAAATTTATAATGTAGCATTTGCAACATTAAAGAATTAGAATATTTATTTAATAACTATATTTTTTTACAATGAAATCGATTACAATTAAAGGATCAGAAAGAGAAAGCGTGGGCAAAGTGTCAACTAAAGCCTTACGTAATGCTGGACAGGTACCTTGCGTTTTATACGGAGGAAACCAGGCAGTACACTTCTCAGCAGACGTTACTGCATTCAAAAACTTGGTTTACACTCCAAACGCTCACACAGTTGTGATCGAACTTGGAAAAGGAAAATCATTCAATGCAATTTTGCAAGATATCCAAGTTCACCCAGTATCTGACAAAATTTTACACATTGACTTCTTCCAATTATTTGATGATAAAGAAATCACAATGGAAGTTCCTGTGAAAATCGTTGGTACATCTAAAGGTGTTCTTGCAGGAGGTGTTTTACGTTTAAACCAACGTAAATTAAAAGTTAAAGCTTTACCAGCAAATCTTCCTGATTTCGTTGAAGCTGACATCACTCCACTTGAAATGGGTAACAAATTATACGTTACTAAAGTTGGAAAACCAGAGTACAAAGTTATGCACCCAGACAACACAGTTGTTGCTCAGGTAAGAATCTCTCGTGCTGCTATGAAAGCTGCTCAAGAAGCTGCAAAAGCTGCAAAAGCTCCAGCAAAAGGAAAGAAAAAATAATTTTTTTCAAACTATACAAAAAGCCTCAATCTTTCGATTGGGGCTTTTTTTTTTTGAGGTTCTAAGATGCTGAGGTTGCTAAGGTTCTAAGTTCAAAATCTCTGCGAACTTTGCGGTTAACTCATAAGTTTTTTTTAACGCAAAGCACGCCAAGATATTTTTGTTTGGAGCGCAAGCAATATCTATATATTAAGTTCGCAAAGCTATGTCTAAATCAAGCTTTGCGAACTTTGTAATCTAAAAGATTTCTCAAATTAGATTTAAAAACTTTGCGTTCTCTGCGAAAACTCTTTGCGAACTTTGCGGTTAAGTCATAAGTTTTTTAACGCAAAGCACGCTAAGATGTTTTAATTTGGGGCACAAGCAATATCTATATATTAAGTTCGCAAAGCTATGTCTAAATCAAGCTTTGAGAACTTTTTAATCTAAAGATTTACTCAGATTAGAGGTAAAAACTTTGCGTTCTCTGCGAAAACTCTTTGCGAACTTTGCGGTTAAGTTTTTTAACGCAAAGCACGCCAAGATATTTTTATTTGGAGCGCAAGCATTGTCTAAATATTAAGTTCGCAAAGCTATGTCTAAATCAAACTTTGCGAATTTTTTAATCTAAAAGATTTCTCAAATTAGGGATAAAAACTTTGCGTTCTCTGCGAAAACTCTTTGCGAACTTTGCGGTTAAGTTTTTTAACGCAAAGCACGCCAAGATATTTTTATTTGGAGCGCGCAAGCAATGTCTAAAATATTAAGTTCGCAAAGCTGTGTCTAAATCAAGCTTTGCGAATTTTTTAATCTAAAAGATTTCTCAAATTAGAGATAAAAACTTTGCGTTCTCTGCGAAAACTCTTTGCAAACTTTGCGGTTAAATAGCAACCAGTGGGAAATTATCTAATTGACACATTTTCTAATTCCCCAATTAACCTTACTTTTGCCAAATGATAAAATGGATAATAAAACTGTTTTCATCAACACCAAAAGAAGAGAACATAGAAGATAGTATGAAGAAATATTTAATCGTCGGATTAGGAAATATCGGAGCCGAATACGTAAACACTAGGCATAACATCGGATTTAAAGTGCTTGATTTTTTAGCCAAAAAAGAAAGTCTTTCATTCGAAACAGTAAAATTAGGCTCAATGGCGGAGTATAAATTTAAAGGAAGAACCTTTTTCCTTTTAAAGCCAAATACTTACATGAATCTAAGCGGAAAAGCCGTAAAATACTGGATGGATAAAGAAAATATCCCGTTAGAGAATATATTAGTCATTACAGACGATTTAAATTTGTCATTCGGTACGATCCGAATTAAACCAAAAGGAAGCGACGGCGGCCATAACGGACTTAAAAACATTAATTTAGTTCTGAATACGCAAAACTATACACGTTATAGATTTGGTATCAGTGATCAATTTAAAAAAGGCCAGCAGATTGATTATGTATTAGGTGAGTGGAATGCTGAAGAAGAAGCAAAACTGCCAGAGCGTTTGGAAACTTCTGCGGAGATAATTAAAACTTTTGGAACGGCCGGTTTAGAAAACACAATGACTACGTTTAACGGAAAATAAAGATTTTCAGGTGTTTATGTGATAAAAATGTAAATTATCAGTTAATTAAATTCAATTATAACGAAATAGTATTTTCAATTCCAAAGTTAAATGTCTAAATTTGGAATAAATTATTATAAACCATAAAAATTAGAATATCATGGCTTTTGAATTACCACAATTACCTTATGCATACGATGCATTAGAACCACATATTGATGCACGTACAATGGAAATCCACCATACAAAGCATCACAATGCTTATACTACAAATCTTAATGCAGCAATCGCTGGAACAGATTTAGAAGGAAAAACAATCGAAAATATCTTAATCAATTTAGATAAATCTAACGCTGCAGTTCGTAACAATGGTGGAGGTTTTTACAACCACAATTTATTCTGGACTGTAATGTCTCCAAACGGAGGAGGATTGCCAACAGGTGATTTATTAGCGGCTATCGAAGCTTCTTTCGGATCATTTGATGAGTTTAAAGCAAAATTTGCTAAAGCTGGAGCTACACAATTTGGTTCAGGATGGGCTTGGTTAACTGTTCAAAAAGGAGGAAAATTAGAAGTTGTAGGTACTCCAAATCAAGATAATCCATTAATGCCAGAAGTTGCTGGTAACGGTGGAACTCCAATCTTAGGAATGGATGTTTGGGAACACGCTTACTACTTAAACTACCAAAACAGAAGACCAGATTATATTGAAGCTTTCTTCAGTGTTATTAACTGGACAGAAGTGGCAAGAAGATTTGCTTTAGATAAATAAGAAAATAGAGTAAAGTACATAGAGAAAAGACGAGTGCCGAAAGGTGTTCGTCTTTTTTTGTTTTTAGAAATTATCTATTTTCTTTCTTCTATATTCTATTCTCTTAAAAAAATTAAAATAAAAAAGGTGGAATCTCTTCCACCTTTTTTGCCCCAAATCTACCATAAACTTAACCTACTAATGTTATGGTTTAGTAAAAGTACAGCAGTGTGTATTATAGAAAAAACATTTCGGATGAAAAGTCAGTATATCGGGTAAATGGAATATAATTTATTATCGTGTCCTGTTAAAGGATAAAACGTTAAGGAAATGTTGTGCAGAATGTAAGGATTGAAATTGTGAAAAAAGAAAATAGAGTAAAGAAAATAGAGTAAAGACAAGTCGAAAAGATGTGTTTTTTTTTAAGAATTTATCTATGCTCTCTTTTCTATATTCTATTCTCTAAAAAAAGAGAAAATAAAAAAGGCGGAATCACTTCCGCCTTTTTTGCCCCAAATCTACCATAAACTTAACCTACTATGTTATGGTTTAGTAAAGGTAGGGTAGTGTTTATTATAGAAAAAACATTTCGGATGAAAAGTCAGTATATCCGATAAAGGGAATATAATTAACTGAAGCGTCCTTTTAAAGGAAAAATTGTTAAGGAAATGTTCTGCAGAGTGTAGAATTGAGATGATGAAAAAAGAAAAAGAATAAAGAATAAAGAAAATAGAGTAAAGACGAGTCGGAAAGATGCTGGTCTTTTTTTGAAGATTTATCTATGCTCTCTTTTCTATATTCTATAAATAAAAAGAGAAAATAAAAATGGTGGAATCACTTCCACCTTTTTTGC
>NZ_DASWYK010000031.1:0-20844 GCF_036405015.1 Flavobacterium sp.
AGTAATTTGGTTTTGTAAAATAAAAAAATGTCAAAAACAAAACTGTCCTGTACTATCCTTTATGCTTTTTATACTTTTTTGTTAAAAGAAAGTGATATTTAGAAATAACAGCCTCTAATTATTGTATAAATAAATTTAAAATGGCTATTTTAGCAATCGATTTCGTAATTATAAAATCCGTATTAAGGACAAAATTGATAGATTATAAAAAAAATAGTACAAATTTATTTTAATTCTCTTTTGTTCGAAGCAAAACGATTAAACCATTAGTTATTTTACTTTATTAAGATTTTTAAAGAAAGTTAGAATTAAAAATGGGTTTCATTGAAATATGAAACAAATTTCCAGACATAATCATGATTAAACTTATTAAAATAGACGAAGATTCACGAGTACCAAAATACAAGCAGATTGTTGACTCTATTCTTCAAAACATTGCCAACGGAAATTTAAAAATCAACCAAAAAATTCCTTCAATCAATAGTTTTAGCGAAGAGTTTTATATGTCTCGCGATACTGTAGAAAAGGCCTATAACATTTTAAAAGAAAGAAAAATTATTTCTTCTATTAGAGGAAAGGGCTATTATATAACAAGAACAAAATTGGAGTCTAAAGTAAACATTTTGTTTCTGACCAATAAACTAAGTTCTTATAAGATGAAAACTTATAGTTCTTTCATTAATACTCTTGGAGCAAATGCACATGTAGATCTACAAATTTACCACTGTGACGAAACATTGTTTTTAAACATCTTAGACAAATTTGAAGGCGCATATGATTATTATGTAATCACAACACATTTTAAAACAGACGAATTAAAACATTTAAGTTTTACAGATGAAGTTGTAAATGCTATTAAAAATATTCCACAGGAAAAATTGGTGATTTTAGACAACATCAAATTAGGAACCGGAGATGACGTTATTAAGATTTATCAAGATTTTGAAAATGACATTTACAGTGCCTTAAAAGAAGGTCTTTCTAAAATAACGAAATACAAACGTTTAATTTTGGTTTATCCCGACAAAGCTGTTTATCCTTACCCGAGAAGAATTTTACACGGATTTAGAAAGTTTTGTGTTGAACATGAAATCAATTTTGAGATTCTAAGTGAAGTTTACGATGATATGATTCTTAAAAAAGGGGATTTGTTTATTACTATTGAAGAATCGGATTTGGTCAATCTAGTAAAACAAATTCGCGATGAAGAATATGTATTAGGAAAAGAGATTGGAGTAATTTCATATAATGATACGCCACTAAAAGAATTATTAGGTATTACAGTCATATCTACTGACTTTAATATCATGGGAGAAACGGCTGCCCGAATGATTCTCAATAAAGAAAAAGGGAATTTTAAAGTACCTTTTAATTTTATTGACAGAAATTCTATTTAAAAGGAACTAAGGTTCTGAGATTCTAAGTTTCTAAGTTGTTTTTTCTTTGTGGTAAAAGAAATAACACAAAGGTCATTACGATCTTAAAAATCTTTTTTATTGCATCTAATTGATTATAGAGAAAAAATCGTTTTGTAAACTTTTAAATTCTCACAAAAAACATAATAAAAATCTTTGCGTGCTTTGTATAAAACCACCAGCAAAATGCATAAAAAAACCTCGCTTTATCAGCGAGGTTTTTACTTTCTCTAAAGAAAATTATTTTTTTGATTCTTCGATAGAAACTTTTCTGAACTCTTTCAAAAGTTTTTCGATTTCTAAAGTAGCTTTACGTGCTCTTGGACCTGCAGCTTTAATTCCTTTTTCAGTTAAAGATTCAGCTTCTGCTTTAAATGTTTCAATTTCGGCGTTGATTTTTACTAATAAATCTTTCATGCTTATATATTGTTAAATTAAGCCACAAAAATAAAAGTTTGTGTGATAGTTACAACAAATTTGCTGTTAAATTTAATGCAGTTTTTCATTCATTTTCTTTACAATAAATTGACTTGTTAATTTCTCCTCACACCAATAAACACAACACATTCACTTTCAAACACTTATTAAAGACATATTCTTAAACCAGTCATTCTAATACCTTGTACAAAGTATTTCAAAGAAAACAAAATTTTCTCCAATCTTGTCTGAAAGCACTTTAATTTACCTATTTTTAAATCTAAAAAATACCTTCAAAGGAAAGAATTTTATTAAAAAATGCCTTTTTTATACAGACAATCTTAAAAAATCCTTCCTTATAGCGCCTTAATTCATTCTAGTTTTTAAAGATTTACTGCGCCAAATTCGTTATACAATTGGTATAAAGGGGAATCATTAAAACCTATCTCAACATTCAATTCCTAGTATGCCATCGACAGTATCTAATATCTTATTGTTCCAACTCGCAAGTTTAGCTAAATTAAGAATCTAATTAATTAATGATTTTTTTAAAGCTTCACCATATTTTAGAAAAAAGAATGCAGGATAAGAATTGCTTCTTATCCTGCAAATGAAGTAGCGTATATTATTCAAATAAATACACTAAAAAATAAAATAAATCACAACAAGTAATACATAGCCTTATAATAATCTGGAAACTGCATGATGCTTGACTTTTGCAAAGCAATTTTCTCATTTTTAGCATCAAATTTCTTTTTAAAAAAGGCTTTAATTTCCATAAAAATTTCACGATTTGTTTTACACTCATCAACTAATATCAAGCTGTTTATTATTTCTAAAAATGATAAACTAGTATAAAACTGTCTATCAAATAAACAAACTAAAACATTTGTATTTCTATTCTCCTGCAAAAAAGCAAGAAGTTCATTCTTTTCGTAAACAACATAAACAATCCGATCATATTTTTTAATCTTGTCTTCACTGTCATCAAAAAAAGATTTTTCAAAAAAATCAAAGTCTGCTTTTAACCTTCTTTTAAACATTTTTAGAAAAATACCTTTATTATCTAGCTCCAGGCGCTCCATCACCTCCTGTAATTCCTGAATTGCTTCCTCCTTCTCCAGAAACAGCTATTCTGTTCCATCTATTGTTATACCAATAGTAGTAACCTGGTGTGATATCTGTTGCAATTGCAGTATTAAAAACCAACAAACTTTCAACATTACCTGGTTTAATAGTTGTAGCATCGGTACTACTTGTTAAAGGAACTCGGGGAATCAAAAGTCCCTTAGTACTTGAAGTAATATCCAATTGTGCAGAAGAATTTGGCTCTACTATCCCCACACCCACTTGCGAGTAAGCAGAGTAAGATCCTAAAGCGACAAATAATGGGAGTAATCTATTTTTCATGACCTTTCAATTATTATACGTTTTAATTTTTTCGTTTATTATAAGAGAATGATTATTCGTAAGATTTTTTACAGTGTAGAAAAAAATCTCACAAGATTCCCTACAACAGACTCATAATCAAAAACTTATTTTCAGAGTGCAAATTTCCCCTCAAATACCCTTTATTTTTACCTGTAAAAGTTTTTAAACTTATAGATTAAGACAAATCTTATAAAAACAAGATTTAAATTGAAGGAGAAAATATACTTTTAATTCATAAAAAAGACTTTATTACAAGTATATATGGCGCTTACTAGACAAAGAAAAAAAAGCGTAACACCTCTATTTTACAGTAACTAACAGAGGTTTGCATCAAAAGAAAACTTATGATAACAGTATAATATTTTTCAAAAAAAAAGGAGAGAATATATATTCTCTCCTTTTTTCTTATTATTAAAATAATAAATCTATATTTTTTACTTAATACCCTTTTTTAGACCATTCAATAAAGGATCATTAGTTTCTTTAATCTGATCAATCACAATTTGTGCAATTTTGGTAGCTCCTAATAAAGATAGGTGCGTATCATCAGCTTTGTCTTTATCATAATAAGCATTTTCACCTGCCTTAAAATGTAAATGAAGTAATTTTGATTGTTCTGGGCCATAGGACTGTTCTAACAATTCTGTGTAATACTCTAAGTCAATAAAAGGCACTTTGTATTCTTGTGCTACTAAACGAGTTTCTAAAGGATAATCTCCGTGAGTCGGAACCAATACTCCTTTTTCATTAAAGTTACGTCTGGAAATAGAGGTCAATAAAATTGGTATTGCGCCTTTTTCTCTAGTTTCTTTTACAAATCGAATTAGATTATAACGGTAAGCTGTATGTGGATTGGTATAACGGCTTGGATCTTCTATTTTTTCATCATTATGTCCAAACTCTATAAAAACGAAATCTCCCTTTTTTAATTTGTTATAAATCGAGTCCCAACGTTTTTCATTGATAAAGCTTCTAGTACTTCTTCCATTCTGTGCTTTGTTAACTACTGCTATATTATCTTTAAAAAAAGATTGTAATACTTGTGCCCATCCATGCTCAGGATTTTTATCGGGATCTTTTTTGTTGGCCATTGTAGAATCGCCAATGCAGTACAATGTTGTTTTTTGTGCAAAGCCTAATGAGGTAATTAGTAGTGTTAAGAGAATGTACTTTTTCATTTTTTTTGTAGTTTATATTTTTTTTTATCACACTTATTTTGCTGATTTACTCTGCTCCATTTTAAAAATCTGATGTATCTGCTTTGGTCTTTTTATCCTGATAGCTATCGGGAGCATGAAAAATTTACTCTCGTAGATTTAGCAGATTATTTAGATTTTAATTTGCATACTTTATGTTTTTTTTTACCGCAAAGTGCGAAATTCCGATAGCTATCGGGAACACAGAGGTCGCTAAGCTATGTGGATTTTCTTTGTGTTAGGCGCACTGCAATCCGTCTCTACGAAAGATCTTTGTCCCTTTGTCCCTTTGTCCCTTTGCCTACGGTTTCGAAACTGCTGTAGGTACACTTGCTTTTTGTCCTATAAAAATGTCTGTCATTAAAACATTTTGGGCGTTTTCATTTGATAATGCATTTTTAGCCGATTTGATCTCAATATTCTTTAAAGAGATATTCTTAATTTTTTTGTCTGGAAATCCCTGAATGACAATTCCTGATTCTAAAGCTTTATTACAGAAAATATCTGAAAAATATACATTGGATATATCCGATTGATATCCTTTTCCTTCTCCATGATAATTAGCAGTGATATACAAACAATCTTCTACTTCGTCTAATTTCAGATTTCTAACGAATACATTTTTTATATAACCTCCACGATCTGCATTGGTTTTTAAATAAATCCCTCGTTTTAAAAATCCCCATGTTTTACAGTTTTCTACAAAGACATTTTGCACTCCAGCTGACATTTCACTACCTATTACAACTCCATGAAGTCCTTTGAAATTACAATTTCTAATCACTATGTTTTGGCTTGGTGTTCCCGTATTGTTTCTTCCCTCATGATCACGTCCTGCTTTAATAGCAACATTATCATCTCCATTGTCAAAAGTTACATTTTCAATTAAAACATCTTTTACATATTCAGGATCTATTCCGTCGTTATTATGATTTAAAGATTTATAGCTTATACCTCTAATCGTTATACTTTCTGATTTTAAAAGATGCAGACACCAAAATGGCGAGTTTTCTATTCGGATGTTTTCAACCAAAATGTTTTTGCAGTTTAAGAACTGAATCATTTGAGGTCTTAAGAAATAGCCCTCACCAAATTTTCTTTCTGAAACGGGAGTACTGTTATGATTCATTTCGCGGCTACGTTCTTTACCTGCTCCTTCTTTTGCTTTAAAGCTTTTCCAGATCTTTCCTCCTTCTCCATCAATTGTTCCTTCACCTGATATTGCAATGTTGCTGCAATTATTAGCATAAATTAACGGACTATAGTTATACAACATTGTTCCTTCCCAACTGGTTAAAACCATTGGGAGATAGTCTTTCGGATTATCGCTAAACTTAATTTTAGCACCTTTTTCTATTTTAAGGTTTACATTGCTAACAAAATGAATTGGTCCGTTGATTTTATAAATTCCTTTTGGAACTATAATTGTTCCTCCATTATTCTTTTTACATAAAGCCATTGCCTTGTCAAAAATCTTTTTGTTATCAGTAACTGAATCTCCTTTTGCTCCTAATTTCAATACATTAATTTGATAAGAAGGTATAACAGGAATCTGAATTCGCTTTACAATTGAATCGACTTTAGCTGAAGGAAAATCGATATTCTGTGCAAACGAAGTCCATGAAAGGAGTATTATGAAGAGGTATTTGAAATTCATTTTTTTAATTTTTTATTCTGAGTGTTTCGTCACAGTCGTGGTGTTCAGTCTCAGTCGCAGTCTCAGTTTACAGTTAGACTGAGACTGAACACTGCGACTGAAAACTGTGACTAAAAAGAATACCACTTTACAATCTTGTCTTTAAGAATGTTTTCTATTGAATATTGGGTAGCTTCTTTTTTTGAAAGCTGATGTGACCATTTTACTCTTTTTGAGGGTTGAAATCCTTCTCCTGTGCAATTGTATTCGGCATAAAAAGCATTTTTTTCCGCTTCAGGTTTTGACCAATTTTCCCAACCTTGCGGTTTTATTTGTTTTCCCATTTCACACTCAATAAAAACCGTTTTGGCATAAATACGCCACGGTCTTCCTAAATAAACGTCTTTTGCTTCAGGATTTGCAGTTAATTTACAGTTTTTAAATACAAAACCAAAAGCTGTTCCTACAGGTGTTGAAGCCGCTGTGATATAGGAACTTTTGATACTATGAATGATACAGTTTTCAAATAAGGCCGTAGCACCTCCAAAAATAAAATCTGTTGTTCCTTCAATATAACAATCTTTAAAATATTGTTTAGTATCTCTACCAGACAAATACAAAGTATCCTGATTTCCTAAAAGATTACAATTTGAAATTTTAGCACGATTTGCAACCACTGATAATGCTATTGCTTGTCCTCGTTCTCCTGAAGTATTTTTAATCGTTAAATTAGACGCTGTAAAATCATCTCCTTCAACCAAAAGTGTAGGTGTATAAAAAGTACTGTTTCTTCCTAATGCTATTTTAGAGAAGTTATCATCAAATGCAATAATGGTGTTTTCTTTGCTTTCTCCTTTTAGGATTACATTGTTATTCCATTCTGGAATTCGAACTTTTTCATTGTAAATTCCATTTTTCACGTAAATTGTAACCTTTTCATAAGGAAATGCTGGACAAGCATACACGGCATCCTGAATTTTGGTAAAATCTCCAGAACCATCCTGGGCAACAGTAATTAACGTAACATTCTTCTTTTCTGAAGAAGAAACTTTTGTACCATTTTTAACTGCCCAATCAGGAAATCGTTTTAAAACTTCTGTTGGAGCTCCTGTATACCATGAATAACCATTGCGTCTTTCTGCTCCAATTTGATCAATCGATTTCTTTTTTATTCCGTCACGATCACAAAAGAAAGGTTCACTTGTTTCTAAATCCATAAATCTCGCCCAGATCGGACCAACATTTACAGCTGGAACCATTTTTTTATCTATAATTTTTCCAGCATCATTTAAAACTCTTTTCTCTTCTAAATTGGTAATTTTCGTTTTTTCAAACCATTCAACAGCACTTTTAACTGCAGTCACTATTTCCCTTGAAGGTTTGTCAACAGACATTAAAAGCAAAACAATTTTTGTGGATTCATACCCGCTTAATGATGCTAATTCAAAAGCCCTTGCGTTAGCCGGAGCTAGAGTAACTTCATCATGTTGAGCACACCAAGCTGTTAAAACTCCGTTTTGTTTATATTGTGTTTTTAAGATACAATCGATTCCTTTATCGAAAGCTTTTTTACATTTTTCTACAATTTCATTTGAAGATTTTATGCTGTAATAATCCGTTTGATCTGCAACAGCTTTTATCACATTCATAATGTTAATCATCGAATCATCATTATAAGTAATATGGGTGTAATACCCTTTTTTTAAGGGATAAAACTGAGGCCAACCTCCATTTGAATATTGTGCTTCTAATAGGTAATTTAAGCCTTTTAAAAAAGATTCCTTGTAACGTTCATCTTTTACCTGAGCATACATTTTGGACATAAAAAGCATTTCCTGGCAAGTTGCTCCATTATCTGTGGTAGTTTCAACAGCTGTTTTTTTAATAGCAATCAAATCTTTTTGTTGTTTTTCTGACAGTTCCTGTTGCATCTGGATATTTTTTGGCCAGCCTCCAATATCTCTTTGATAAAGCAAAACATTCTCTGCTATTCTCTTAGCTTCAGCCGAAGCAAACCAAGCCGCATCGCTTTTACGAATAATTTCAGACCAGTTTTTATAGGTACTTTGAGATTTTACTACAAAACTGCAAAGGCAAAATAATAGTATTACTTGTTTTTTAAACTGCTTCATTTCTTTCTTATTTTGTTACTCTAAACCAATCTACGGCAACATTACCAGAATCATTTTTAATTTCTTCCCCTAAAGCAAAAAGGCCTACTTTAGCACCAATCCATTTTCCTTCTTTGGAAGTAAAATCATTTCCTATTGCCTGATAATTTTTATCATCTAAACTATAAAAGAAACTACAGATTCCTCCTTTATTAATTTTAACCCTTAGATAAATCGTACTGTTTTCTATTAAAATTGGTTTTGTTTCTGTTTCCGAAACTTTCTTGTCAAAAGTTCCTGTTTTCTGATTTAGATAAAATTTACCGTTGTCATTTTTAAAACACAGATAACTATAATCTAATCCCATTATAATTAACCCCGTAGATTCTCCACTAATTCTTGAATTGAAAGTTAATTTTGTTGTTGCAGTGAATTCCTCAGCAGGAAATTTCTGCAACAATAAATTGGGAGCATTAAAGATATTTTTGGTAGTTGTATTACAATATAAACTCAGATAACCTAAACTGGTTGGAAATCCAAAGTTAATTTGTTTGTTGGCCTGCCATTGCCATTGCAGTCCTAATTTGGGTTCATTAAACTCATCTGAAGTTTCTGGAACTTCTATTGGATATTTTTTTCCAACGTTTGGCTTTTTAAAAGTAGTAACTGGTTCGCCAACTCCGTTATTATCAAAATCCTGCCCCATAACAGGCCAGTCGTTCACCCATTTCATTGGTTGCAAATGAACGATTCGTCCATAAGCTCCTTTATCTTGAAAATGAAAAAACCAATCTTCGCCTGTCTGTGTTGTAACCCAAGCTCCCTGATGCGGACCATTTATCGTCGTAGAACCTTGTTCTAAAACTTTTTTCTTTTCATAGGGTCCGAAAACATTTTTGGATCTTAAAATAGTCTGCCAGCCAGTTGGTACACCACCAGAAGGAGCAAAAATATAATAGTACCCATTTCGTTTGTAAAATTTAGGTCCTTCAATTGTTTCTTCTCCTTCATGTCCGTCAATCACCATTACTTCATCATTATTTACAATTGTTCCTTCCGGATTCATTGTACAAACCACTAATAAACTTTTGATTTGAGCTCTACTTCCAGCAAAAGCATGAGTTAAGTATGCTTTACCATCCGTATCCCAAAGCGGACTAGGGTCGATCAATCCTTTTCCTTCTTTGACCAAAAGCGGTTCAGACCAAGGCCCTTCTGCTCTTTTGGCTTTAATCATATAAATTCCGAAATCAGGATCAGGATAATAAATATAAAATTCATTTTTATGATACGTAATACTTGGCGCCCAAACGCCATTTCCATGCTGTACTTTATCGTAAGTTACAAATGGAGGCTGTTTCACCAAAGCATGCCCAATAATTTTCCAGTTTACCAAATCTTTAGAATGCAAAATAGGCAATCCCGGAATGCAGTTAAAAGAAGAAGCTGTCATATAATAATCATCGCCTACGCGAACAACATCTGGATCTGAATAATCAGCATGGAGAATCGGATTGGTATAGGTTCCGTCACCATTATCGGGAATCCAGACTTGTGCATTATTTTTCTGCAAGCAAAAAATGGCCAGCAGAAAAAAGATGATTTTTATATTTTTCATTTTTGAAACTAGTTATTTTAGTAAACCCGACAGGTTTTAAAAATCTGTCGGGTTTATATGGGTATGGATATTGACTAAAATTCTAAATAGAACAATTATCTATTTAATTCTAAAGCTGCCAAAATAAAAGGACCTGTTGCTTTAGGATCGTTATCTTTTTTTCTTTCGTTTACGTAATATTCGTAAGATCCGTCACGGTATGGAGTTCCTCCTAAACCTGCAACCTGGCAGCAATTTGTCAATGTAATACCACCATCTTCATCAACTTTTTTGATTAAAACTGTAGTTAATCCATCAAAAGCTTTGTTGGCAGCTTTCTTAAATTTAGCTGGTAAATAACCTTTGTTAGCTCCTTTTGCAAAAGCATAAGAAAACATAGCCGAACCAGAAGCTTCTAAATAATTATCTTTTTCACCTCCTTTATCTGTAACCTGATACCATAATCCAGATTTATCCTGAAATTTAAGCAATGCCTCCGAAGCATTATTTAAATACTTAATCAATTCTTTTCTCTTTGGATGATCTTTTGGCATATAATCTAAAACATCAACCAAAGCCATAACATACCAGCCTAAAGATCTTGACCAAAAGTTTGGCGAGTTACCCGTTTCTTTATTAGCCCAAGGCATTTGTTTGCTTTCATCCCATCCGTGATACAATAATCCTGTTTTTGGGTCTGTAGCTTTCAACTGAATCACCTCAAATTGTTTTGCGATATCGTCAAAACTTTTACCATTTTCAAATTTAGCTGTGTACTCCGCATAAAATGGTTCTCCCATATACAAACCATCCAACCACATTTGATTTGGATAGATTTGTTTGTGCCAGAATCCACCACTTTCAGTTCTTGGTTGCACCGTAAGCTGTTTACGAATTAATTGTAATGCTTTCAAATACTTCTCTTCTTTTGAATAGGCATAAACATCAAAAAGAAGACGTCCAGGCAATACCAAATCGATATTATATTTCTCAAGCTCATAGGTTTTAATACTTCCATCGGCTTCTACCAATTCATCAACATAACCTCTTACATAAGCTTTATATCTTGGATCTGGATTCTTTTTGTACAATTCTTCTATTGAATGCAAAACCAAAGCGTGAACATAATCCCATTTCGGTTTTTTAGCATCATCTAGCATGTAAGATTCTGGATGACGTTTCATTAAGGTCAAAGCCATTTTATCTGACCATTTAGCGTTTTTACCAATTACAATATCTTTCTTTGCTGGTTCTTGAGAGGTTACTTTACAACTTGTAATGGTCATAACGCAGATCATCAAAACTGACATCAAATAACTTTTCTTTGTACTATTTTTCATTTCAAAATATATTTAAATTCTATTATTTTTCTAATTCTATTGCTGCTAATAAAAATGCGCCAATTCCTATTGCACCATTATCTTTTGTTTTTGCAGTAAGATAATATTCGTTTGTTCCATCACGGAAAGGTTTTCCTCCTAAACCCACATTCGAAGAAACATTCAAAACAGTTACTTCTCCTTTTTTATCTACTTTCACAAATTCTTTTACAAAACTCTCAAAAGATTTTTTGGCTGTTGATTTATAATTTCCAGATAAATACCCTTTGTTAGCTCCTTTTACAAAAGCATAAATAATCATTCCAGAAGCAGATGGTTCTACATAATTTCCAAACTTTTCAGGTTTGTCTGCCACTTGATACCATAAACCTGACTCACTTTTATACTGATTCACGCTTTTTGAAATCTGATTCAAATACTCTACCAAAACTTTGTGCTTAGGATGTGATTTCGGAAAATAATCCAACGTTTCTACCAAAGCCACCATGTACCATCCTATGCCTCTTCCCCAAATTGTTGGAGAAGTTCCAGTTTGTTTATTTGCCCAAGCAATTTCTTTGCTTTCATCCCAAGCCTGATAAACTAAACCTGTTTTTTTATCTACAATATGATTATGAACCAATTCAAACTGTTTTGCAATATCATCTAAACTCTTTCCTTTTTCATATTTAACTGTAAACTGCGTATAAAAAGGTTCTGCCATGTACAAACCATCAATCCACATTTGATTCGGATAAATCTGCTTATGCCAAAATCCGCCACTTGTCGTTCTGGGCTGTGTTTCAAGCTGATTTCTTAATTTTCCAATAAGCTGAAAATAGCGCGAATCTTTTGTTATATTATATAAATTAAAAAGCAGTTTTCCAGGATTCAAATAATCAATATTGTATTCTTTCAGGTCATACTTTTTAATATTTCCAGTACTGTCAATCATTTCATCAACATAATCTTTGATGTACTCAAAATACTTTTTATTGTTTGTTTTTTGATATAATTTTTCAAAACCAGACAATACAAATCCCATTTTATAATCCCACTTCGGTTTATCATTTCCATCAAGCTGCCAAGCTTTTGGATACTTTTTTAAAACCGAAAGCGCTGTCCGTTCTGACCATTTTAAATCATATGGAATCACTGAATTTTCAGAATCAACCTGGTTTTGTGCATTTACTTTATTTCCAAATATTAGTAATAAAACCAAAATAACTTTTAGAGAATTTAATTTTGCAGAAAGAGATTTATTCATAAGATTTATCTTTTTGTTTTGCACTTTTAATTTTACTCTAATTTATTTAAAAATTTTATCCAAAAATCTTGTTGTATATAAAATTGTTTCACTAAACCAAGGTTCATAAAACCAAAATGAATGAGGAGAATCTGCAATAGTCTGCACTTCATTGTAGATCTTATTCTCATTCAAAATTTTAATCATATCATCTCTACCAGCATGAAATCTTGGAATACTACTACATATATACAGTACTGGCGGTGTATTTTTGTCGGTATGACTTAAAGCTGAAGCAACTTTCCAGTTTTCTGGAATTTCATTCGATTTTCCGCCCAACCAAAAAGCAGCCATATCTCCTTCTGATGATTCTGGATGTTTGAAAGCCAGAACACCATCAACATCAATTATTGCATTTACTTTTGATGAAGATTTACTTTTAAAAGATGCATCTTCGAAAATTGGATTATTATTGGTAGTTCCAATTAATGCCGCCATCTGTCCGCCTGAAGAACAGCCTAAAACAGCAATTTTATCCGGATCTATATTAAATTTTGATGCATTGTCTTTAATAAACTTAATCGCATTTTTTACATCTATAACACCTGTAGGATATTTTGCTTCTAATGACAATCTGTATTCAATTGCAAAAGTCGAAAAGCCTTTTGCAGCTATTTCTTTTCCTATAGACTGCATCTGGTTTTTATTGCCCGATCTCCACCCCCCTCCATGAATCATAATGACCGCTGGATTCTTTTTCTTTTTTGTATAAACAAAAGCATCAAAATGTAAAACCCGATTTTGATCTTTGTTGTAAACCAAATCGAAGCTTTCTTTTACATCAGTATTTGGCTTTAATTCTGGAATTGTAATGAAGGGATGTTTCTTAACTAATTTTGTAAAAGTGCTCTTAATCGTATACGATGTATCAACCTGATATTGCTGGCTCTGTACCGCAATAACACAAAAAAACATTAATAAGAATAAGCCTGTTTTACGCATCTTAGATTTTAATTTTCAGTTAAGAAAGGAGTTCGACGTCGTCAAACTCCTTTTTAACTCCTTCAAAAAACAATAGTCTCAAAAATTTTCAAATTACTAATTACCAATATCTGAAGACAATTATTATCATTTAATAGATTCTACTTTTTTGTTGTTTACGTAGGTTTCTATAAAGTTTATATTTTTTACATTTTTTAGTAAATAAAGTGAATCTACTTTCTGAATTTTGACATTTTTCAGTGTAATATTTTCAACTGGAGATTCTTTGTATCCTTCTGCCCAAACACTATATTTACCTCCATTTTTTACATTTACATTTTCCAGACTCACATTTCTGATTGTCGGAATAAAATTTCCTGTCTGTGAACCATAAACATTGTAAAACATATTTAATTTCAAAACACATTCTTTAACTGTTCCCACTTCAAGATTTCGAACAAAAATATCTTCAATTATACCTCCTCTTTTTGAATTGGTTTTGATTCTGATTGCTCTATCTAGATTTGGACTATCCATTACACAATTTTCTACAAAAACATTGTTGACACCTGCAGAAATTTCGCTTCCTATTACTACTCCACCATGACCATCAATCATTTTGCAGTTTTGTACAATGATATTTTTACTTGGGATTGCCACTCTTCTTCCGTCTCCATCTCGTCCTGCTTTAATTGCAATACAATCATCTCCCGTATTAAAAGTGCAATTTCTAATAACAATATTTTGAGAATATTCAGGATCACAGCCGTCATTATTCGGTCCATGACTGTTAACTGTTACTCCTTCAATAATCATATTATTGGTTTTGATAGGGTGCAGAATCCAAAAAGGAGAATTTATAATGGTAACATCTTTTATCAATGCTGTGTTACATTCAAAAAACTCAATAAAATTTGGTCTTAAATAACGTCCTTCACCAAAAACTCTTTCTGAAACTGGAGTTCCTTTTTCAGCCATTTCTACTAAAACTTCACGGTTCGTAGGATCATTTTGAGACGGAACACCTTTTTTCCAACCATAATTTTTACCTCCAGACCAAATCCACCAATTGGTACTGTCCGCCTGACCATTTAAAGTACCTTTTCCGGTAACGGCTATGTTCGTTTTATTCTTTGCATAAATGAGCGGTGAATAATTCATCACTTCAGTTCCTTCCCAAGAAGTATGTACCATTGGATAATCTTTAGGATTTAAACTAAAAAGAATTTCCGCATGATCTGCTAAATGCAGGTTTACATTACTTTCTAAATGTATTGCTCCTGTAAGATATTTTCCATTTGGAACCAAAACCTGACCGCCTCCATTTGCAGCACATTCTTTTATTGCTTTTGCAAATGCAACCGTATTCAATGTTTTACCGTCTGCAACAGCTCCAAAATCGTTTATATTATAAATTTTATCTGAAAAATGTGTTTGAGGAATACTCTTCAAAACCAAATCCATTTTTTTCCAAGGGTTAGTCGAGTCTAACGAGGATGATGAAATCTTTTTTGCACATGATATAGCCAATATACCAGATAAGGTTAAAAATAAAATTCTACCGAATTTGATGTTCTTGTTTGTAATCATTTGTGTAATAATTTCTTGTTTATTACCGAAAACGTTTGAAAATTATGTAATCGATTACACGAAAGTAGAAAAATTGTTCTAAGAGACCAAATTAATTTAGAAAAAAATTATATATTTAATTTTTATTATAAAATTTAATTACATTTAACGCAAAAATTTAGATAAATTATTATCATTATAAAGCCTAAAACGTTTGATTTTTTGAATAGGGTAATCGATAACAATTTATATTATATAATGAAAAAAAATGTACTTTTGTCTAATAAATAATTCGATAAACTTTTTTTGAATGAGTGAAAAAGTAACTATTTACGATATTGCTGAAAAACTAAACATCACTGCTGCAACGGTTTCCAGAGCTTTAAACAATAATCCTAAAATTAAGGAAGCTACACGCGAACTGGTTATTAAAACTGCCGCAGCAATGAACTACAAGCAAAACAAATTGGCACTAGCTTTGAAAAGCGGTCGAAGTAATAATATCGGAGTTATTGTACCGCGTATTGACAGTAATTTTTTTGCTTCTGTAATTCGAGGAATCGAAGAAGAACTTTATCCTCACGGTTATCAGGTAATTATATGTCAAACGCATGAAAGCATTAAGAGAGAAAATGAAAACCTACATACACTTGTTGATGCACAAGTCGATGGAATCATGATGTCTGTTACGGGAATCTCCAATGAAAACGATAGTGCTTTTAGAAATGTATTAGAAAAAAATGTACCTCTAATATTCTTTGATAGAAGCAAACACATAGATGGTGTAAGTTCTGTTACTATTAATGACTTTAAAGGCGGCTATTTAGCCACAAAACATCTAATTGACGAAGGATGCAGGAATATTGCTCATTTTTCTGGAGACCAATCATTAGATATCTTTAAAAATAGGTTTTTAGGTTATAAACAAGCATTATTAGACAACGGAATAGAATTTAAAGAAGAATATGTCATCTATACCAAAAGTGCTGTTGAAGCAGGAAAAGAAGCAATAGACAAGTTTCTACAATTAGACACACCTCCCGACGCTCTTTTCTCATCAAGCGATTTTGCTGCGTTAGGCGCAATTCAGGAGCTGAAAGAACGAAATATTGATATTCCAAATGAATTTTGTGTTGCAGGTTTCAGTAATGAGCCTTTTACTAAATTTATGGAATTATCAATAACATCTGTTGATCAGTCACCATTGGAAATGGGAAGAATGTCTGCTCGCGTTTTCTTAGAACAAGTTGATAAAACCGACACCATTAAAATCGAAAAAAAGGTTGTTCTTGCACCAGAATTACATATTCGTAAGTCTTCTAAAAAAACTAACTTCTAGAAATAATTTTAAACCATATAAGTAATATAAGCTCATTTAACCGTGAGCTTTTTTTTGCTGTAAACACAAAATGTGCCGCTCCAATGGAGCTTTAATCTTGAAATCTAATATTTTATTTTGCTTATATGGCTTTCTTTTTCTTAAGTAAAGATTAGACAAAAAAAAGCCCATTTAAAAGAATGTTTAAATGGGCTTCTATAACTAACTTATGATTTAAAAATTATAGAGATACTCCTCTTTTCCAAGGAATAAAGTCATTTTGATTTAATATCGCTGCTTTAGTTTTTACCGTACCACTAGCAATATCGATAATAGTTTCAAGCATTTCATCTGCCATTTCTTCGATAGATTTTTCACCTTTGATAATTCCACCAGTGTCAATATCGATAATGTCAGACATTTTTGCTGCCAATTCTGAGTTAGAAGATATTTTTACAACTGGCGCAATCGGATTTCCTGTAGGAGTTCCTAAACCTGTTGTAAACAATACCATATTCGCTCCTGAACCAACCATTGCAGTTGTACATTCCACGTCATTTCCTGGCGTACATAGTAATGTTAATCCTGGTTCGTTGATATACTCACCGTAATCATAAACACCAGCAATTGGAGATGTACCTCCTTTTTTAGCAGCTCCCGCAGATTTCATAGCATCAGTAATCAAACCGTCTTTGATGTTTCCAGGAGACGGATTCATATCAAATCCTGAACCTGCATCAACAACTGTTTTTTCATACCATTTCATCAAATCTAAGAAACGTTTTCCGTCTTCGTCATCAACACAACGGTTTACTAATTCTTGCTCTACACCACATAATTCTGGGAACTCAGAAAGAATAGTTGTCCCTCCTAATGCTGCCAACTTATCAGACAATACTCCTAATGTTGGGTTTGCAGAAATTCCAGAGAATCCATCAGATCCACCACATTCTAAACCAATTCTAAGTTTAGATAATGGAGCTGGTTCTCTCTTAATTTCGTTTGCTTTTTTAATTGCCTCGAAAGTGTCTTTTACAACACTGCTCAACATCGTTTCAATTGTTCCGATAGATTGTTGATCGTAAATTAAAACCGGCTTTTTACTGTTTGGATTGATCGCATCTAAAGCATCCTTAAAAATTGAAATCTGAAGATTTTGACATCCTAAACTCAATACAGTTGCTCCAGCTACGTTTGGATTATTTACATAACCAGCCAACAATTTAGCTAAACTGTGAGAATCCTGACGAATTCCACCACAACCTCCTTGGTGCGTAATGAATTTAACTTCAATATTATTGAACAAATTAGCATCGTTTGAAGCTTCTTGATTTCCTGCTCCACCAGTTTCTGATTTCACCAAAGAACGTAACAATAACTGATAATCGTTCTCTTTCGGTTTCATCAATTCTTTTTCGAAAATATCTTTTAAGATTTCGATGTTTCTGTTTTCACAAAAAACCAATGGAAAAAACAACCAAACGTTTTCTGTTCCAACCTGTCCATCTTCTCTATGATAGCCCTGCCACGTTCTGTCTTTCCATTTGTCTACATTTGGAGCATCCCAGCCAATAGTTTCAGTTTTACCTGTAACTTTATCACTCTCGTGTTTTACATTTTCAGTAGAAAGCAATCCTCCTTTTTCGATTCTTGCGCTTGCTTTACCAACTAAAACACCATACATAATGATTCTGTCTCCTACATTAAAAGGAACCATTGCAATCTTATGTTTCATTTTCACATCAGACTCAACAGCAATTGATTGTCCTTCAAAATCAATCACTTCGCCAGCTGACAGATTCACTAAAGCCACCGCTACATTATCAGTAGGATGAACTTTTATTAATTTTTTCTGCGTTGCCATAATTAACCTTTGTTCTTTGTTCTTTTTGTTTTTCTTTTATTTTAAAGAGTTGAATAAAATTTTACTTTCTCAATTTTACGCAACATCCTAGATTTAAATCTGTACAAATCTGCTTTAATCTGTGTAAATCTGCGTGAAAAAAGCATTTCACGCAGATTTTAAAAGATTTTAGCCGATCAAATTAGATTCTAATTAAAATCTAATTGTTCAACCTTTTTTATTTTAATCTTTCTTGAAACTTAGCAAAACCAGCTTCAATTCCGTTTGAATCAATTTCTTCTAAAGCAATTGTAATCGCTCTAGTCAATCCTGGAATCTCAGTTAAATCCTCATCCCAGAATGATTTGTTTTGTAATGTTAAACGAGCAATTTTCTCGTAGTCGTCGGATTTCCAAAGTCCGTTGAAGAATGTTGTAATATCTTCACCATCTTTAACCGGTAAACTTTGACCATTCCAATTTCCTTTGTAGAAACGAATTAAACTCGCAAACGAAAAAGTCAAATTAACAGGTAGTTTTTTATTAACCTTAATATATCCTAATAAACTAGGCAAAACTCTTACTTTGAATTTCGATACAGAATTTAATGCAATATCAGCAAGTGCGTGTTTGATAAATGGATTTTTAAATCTGTCCATTACTTCCTCACAATAGGCAGTAATTTCATTTTTATCCATATCAAGAGTTTCACTAATTTCACCGATAACACTATTTACAAATTTTCCAGTAAAATCTCCGTTAACAGTTTCCATTACTAACTTATTACCATGCAAAAGTGAAAAAGGAACCATTGCCGTATGAGCACCGTTCAAAATACGAACTTTAATCATTTTAAAAGGACGTATATCATCAACGATTTTTACATTCAAATCTGTTTTGTGAAAAGGTAATTTTGCTTTTAAATCATCTCCACCTTCAATAGCCCAAAGGAAAAAAGGTTCAGCCGCAACAATTAAATTGTCCTGGTAATCTAATTTATTATTGTACTCTTCAATTTCCGCTCTTGGATATCCAGGAACAATTCTGTCAACCAAAGTACTGTGATACGTACAAGCATCTGATACCCAAGTTTTAAACGCATCTTCTAATTTCCACAAATCAACATATTGTAAAATATATTTTTTAAGTGTCTCAGAGTTATAATCAATTAATTCACAAGGAATTATTGTAACTCCTTTAGAAGCATCTCCATTAAAATGTTTAAATCTTTCATACAATAAAACCGTTAATTTTGCAGGAAATGACACTGGTGGCTGCATATCTGGAGTATCACTTTCAATAAATGCAATTCCAGCTTCTGTAGTATTAGAAACAATAAACTGAAGTTCTTCTTCTTTAGCTAAAGCCAAATAATTTGTAAATTCAGTATATGGGTTTACCGTTTTTACAATATTATCAATTAACTCAATATCTTGTATCTTTTCACCTTTTTTAATTCCGTTCATAAACAAGGTATAAAGACCGTCCTGATCATTAATCATATTTACCATACCATCTTTCAAAGGCTGAACTATTGCAATACCGGCATTAAAATCAACTTCTTTGTTTAGTCTGTAAAAAGCATAATCAACAAAGGCTCTTAAAAAGTTACCTTCTCCAAACTGAACCACCTTAATTGGCTGTAACTTTTCTAATCCTGTATTTATTCTATTTAATTTTTTCATTTTAAATTTTCTTTAATGCGTTATAAATAACCATTTATAAACCTTATTTCTTCATTCCTGCCTTTTAAATTGTAAATGAAACATTACACCCGATTGAGTAAAACAAAGTCCGCTGTGAGGAATGGCAGACTAAATTTTTCAAGCATAATGTTCAATTACAATCTCTAAAAATCTAAAAAAAACTTATAAAATAAGGAGTTTGGCATGATTACCCCTTAATTTATTTTCTTATATCTTTTATAATATCAAGAACTTGTTTCACTTTTGAAGTAAGTCCGTCGAAATCTTTATTGTCTAATATATCTTTTGAGATTAATTGCGAACCTAAACCAACACATGTTGCTCCAGCATTCAGCCATGAACTCAAACTTTCTACCGTTGGATAAACACCTCCTGTAGGCATAATATTTGTCCAAGGGCAAGGACCTTTTATCGCTTTAATAAATTCTGGACCGTAAGTATCAGCTGGGAATAATTTTACAATTTCACAACCTAATTCTTCTGCTCTTGCAATTTCGCTTAAAGTACCACAACCAGGTGACCATAATACTTTTCTACGATTACATGCTATAGCTATATCTTCTCTAAAAACAGGTGTTACAATAAAATTTGCACCTAAACTCATGTACAATGAAGCCGAAGCTGCATCTGTAATAGAACCCACTCCTAGAATCATTCCTGGAAGTTCTGCTAAAGCATATTTATTTAAAGCTCCAAAAACTTCATGTGCAAAATCACCTCTGCTTGTAAATTCCATTAATCTGGAACCTCCATCATAACATGCTTTTAAAACTTTTTTACTTAGCTCAATATCAGAATGAAAAAATAAAGGAACCATTCCATTATCTTTCATTGTCTGAGCTACTTCAATTCTTGAATATTTTGCCATTTTTATTTAAAATTACCTTGATACTAATGCAGAACCATCACCATCAATCATATTTTCAACTTCTTTTAATGAAACCAAGTTGTAATCTCCAGCAATAGTATGTTTTAAACAACAAGCAGCTACTGCAAAATCCAGTGCTCTCTGATTATTGTTTTGATATTCTAATAAACCATAAATTAATCCTCCCATAAA